>JAMNXS010000022.1 GCA_023653025.1 Burkholderiaceae bacterium | reverse complement strand
TGAATTTCCGGAAACTTTGATTTAGGGCAAGTGACGGACTGCCCCCGGCAGCGATTGCCGGCGACAATCGCCGCCGCTTGTCCCTTGCGATGAAAGGGCGAGGGGAATGCGACCGCTTGAGCGCGGTCAGTGAATTGTTGGCGAAGCTGCGACCATGGTGCGCGGCGCTCGCATGGCCATCTCGAATGAACGAATACGCACGACTTTTCTACGCCCTGTGGCCGGACGACACGACCCGCACGCATCTGAAGCGGCTGCAGGATTCCGTCATCGGCCGCAAGGTCAGCCCCGACAACCTGCACCTGACGCTGGCTTTCCTCGGCAACCAGGCCAGGTCGCTGATTCCGGCGCTGGCCAGACTGATCAACCAGCTGCCGGGGCAGAGCTTCACGCTCGGCATCGACCGTTACGGTTACTTCAGCAAGCCGCGCGTGGCGTGGGTGGGCCCGTCGCAGACGCCGTCACCGCTGACACAGCTGCATCAGACGCTGATAGCGGAACTGGGCAAGGCGCAGGTGCCGCTGAAGCCGGACGGAAAATTCAAGCCGCATGTGACGCTGGCGCGCGATGCGCACAGCCTCGACGAGCCGTTCGCGCCGATGATCCCGTGGCGGGTCGGCAAGGTCATGCTGATCCAGTCGATCCAGGTGAAGGGTGGCGTGATCTATTCGCCGATCGCGGAGAAGGTGCTGGTCTGAGCCGGGCCAGAGTTTGCACGCTCGGCAGGATCGGCAAGCGCGGCCAGCTTGCGCAGCACATGCGCGGCGGCGACAAAACCGAAGCTCGCCGTCACGACGACGGCCGAGCCGTATCCGGCGCAGTTAAGGCCGGTGACGCCGGCATCGTTGCCGTCGAGGTCGGCGGCGTCTGCCTCACCGGTCGCGCAGACGTCGGGCTGACGCAGCGGCTCGGTCGAGTAGACGGCATCGATGCCGAACTTGTGTTTCGTGCCACGCGGGAAGCCGTGCCGGATGCGCAAGTTCTTGCGCACGCGCGCCAGCAGCGGCTCCTGCTCGGTGCGCGACAGGTCGCAGACGGCGATGCGCGTCGGATCGACCTGCCCGCCGGCGCTGCCGATCGTGACCAGCGGTATCTGCTGCTGTCGGCAATGGACGATCAGCGCGGTCTTGGCGCGCGCGTCGTCGATGGCGTCGATCACGTAATCGAAACGCCCCGCTGGGATCATGTCGGCCACGTTGTCGGCGGCAATGAAATCCTCGACCTGCGTGACTTCGCAATACGGGTTGATCTGCGCGATGCGGCGCGCCAGCGCCTCGACCTTGGCCATGCCAAGCGTGTCGGTCAGCGCGTGCAGCTGGCGGTTCACGTTCGATTCGGCGAGGTTGTCGAGGTCGATCATCGTGATGTGGCCGATCGCGCTGCGCGCCAGCGCCTCGACCGCCCAGGAACCGACGCCGCCGACGCCGATCACGCAGACATGCGCGTGCCGAAACGCGGCGAGCGCCGACGCGCCGTACAGGCGGGCGAGGCCGCCGAAGCGGCGGTCGAAGTCGATGTCGGCGGTGGAGTCGCCATGAAGAGGAAGCACGCTGGCCATGCGCGCATTTTAACGGACGTAAACAGCTTGCCGCGGCTAAACTGCGGAAGTGGATGATTTTCCAATCGCTGGTCGATGCGCTCCCCCTCTCCCCTGCTGTCGCTGATCGCCGTCGCCGTGACCGCGCACGTGGCGCTTGGTGCGGCGCGGGTGACGACCTCGCTGTATGCGCTGTCGATGCAGGCGTCGGCGTTCGCGGTCGGCTCGCTGATCGCGCTGTTCGCGGTGTTCCCGATGCTGTTCGCGGTGCCAATGGGCCGCGTGATCGACCGCAGCGGCGCGCGCAAGCCGATGATGGCCGGCTGCCTCGTGGCGGCGGTCGGCGCCGCGCTGGCCGCCTTGGTCAAGGCGCTGCCCGCGCTGTATGTCGCCGCCGCGCTGATCGGCACCGGCTTCATGGCCATCTTCATCGCCGCTCAGCACGCGGTCGGCACGCTGGCCGCGCCGGACCAGCGTGCGGCCAGCTTCAGCAAGCTGTCGGTCGGTTTCTCGATCTCGGCTTTCACGGGGCCGCTGGTGGCCGGCTTTACCATCGACCACGCCGGCCATGCCGCCGCCTTCGTCGCCTGCGCCGCATTCACGCTGGCCGCCTTCGTGCTGGCGTCGGGCCGCCGCCTGCGCGGCCTGCCGTCGAGAGGCGCAGCGGCCGGCCCGGCCCGGGGCAGCCCGCTGCAGCTGCTGCGCGACCGCGAGCTGCGCGGCGTGTACGTGGTCGGCATCCTGCTGGCGGCGGCGTGGGATCTGTTCACGTTCGTCACGCCGGTACGCGGCACGCAGCTCGGCTTCTCGGCGTCGACCATCGGCATGATCCTCGCGTCGTTCTCGGCCGCCACCTTCGTCGTGCGCATCGCGATGCCCGGCATCGCGCGCCGCTACCACGAGTGGCAGGTGCTGACCGGCGCGCTGACGGCCGCCACGCTCTGCTACCTGCTGCTGCCCTTCATGCAGCAGCCGTGGACGATGGCCGCCGCCGCGGCCGCGCTCGGGCTGGCTCTAGGCAGCGGCCAGCCGAACGTGCTCGCGCTGCTGCACGGCGCCGCCCCGCCGGGGCGCGGCGCGGAGGCGATCGCGATCCGCGCCAGCATTGGCAACCTGTCGGCCGTCGCGCTGCCGCTGGCGTTTGGCGCGGCCGGCGCCGCGCTCGGCCTGTTTGCCGTATTCTGGGGGCTGGGCGCGGTCATTGCGTGCGGCATACCGGTGGCCGCGCGGCGCGCTCTCACGATGTCGAAACCAACCTCTGCGAACAACAATGAACGACAAGATCACCGTCGCTGACCTGCGTCGCGACTACAGCCATGCGACCCTCACCGAACACGAGGTCGATTCCGATCCCATCCGCCAGTTCGCCGTCTGGTTCCGCCAGGCGGTCGACGCGCAGATGCCCGAGCCGAACGCGATGAGCCTTGCCACCGTCGGCAGCGACGGCCGGCCGTCGCTGCGCATCGTGCTGCTGAAGGACTTCGACGAGCGCGGCTTCACCTTCTACACCAACTACCAGAGCCGCAAGGGCGACCACCTGCTGGGCAATCCGCACGCCGCGATCACTTTCCACTGGGTCGAGCTGGAGCGCCAGATCCGCATCGAAGGCCGCGTCGAGCGGGTCGCGCCGGAGGAGAGCGATGCCTACTTCAACATCCGCCCGGTGAAGAGCCGTATCGGCGCGATTGCGTCGGCCCAGAGCCGCCCCATCGGCAGTCGCGAGCAGCTCGAGCAGCAGTTCGAGCAGGCGTCGGCCGAGTTCGGCGACAACCCGCCGCGCCCCGCGCACTGGGGAGGCTACCGGCTGACGCCGGACTGGATGGAGTTCTGGCAGGGGCGGCGCTCGCGCCTGCACGATCGCATCGTCTACACCCGTGAAGCCGGCGGCAGCTGGACGCGGCAGCGGCTGCAGCCCTGAGTCAGACCCCTGAGTTAGACGCATATCAAAGCCATAATTTTCGACGGGCATCATAGTCCTCCGCTGGAGGACCGATGTTCTGGGAAAAGAAATTCGACCAGTGGCTGCAGGGCATGCGCGGCAGCGCCGCGCTGCCGCTGCGGCTGCAGCTGTGGAACGGCCAGCAGTTCGATCTGGGCTCGCAAGCGCCCGAGGTCACGATCCGCGTGCCTGCGCCGTCAGCGCTAACCTACCTGCTGAACCCCAGCCTCGACAACCTCGGCCGCGCCTATGTCGAGGGCAAGCTCGAGGTCGAGGGTCATCTGCGCGCTATCCTCGAAGTGGCAGAGCAGCTGGCCGCGCGCGGCTTTGTGCAGGGCGGCCGTCTCGGCCAGCTGTTCACGCCGCGCGCGCACACGCGCCGCCAGGACCAGGAGGCCATCGCCTATCACTACGACGTCTCGAACGATTTCTATCGCGCCTTCCTCGATCCGGCGATGGTGTATTCATGCGCCTACTTCGAAACGGGCGCCGAAGACCTCGCCACGGCCCAGCAGCAGAAGATCGACCACATCCTGACCAAGCTCGATGTCCGGCCCGGCCACACCCTGCTCGACATCGGCTGCGGCTGGGGCGCGCTGGTGTTGCGCGCGGCGCAGGCATTTGGGGCGACCTGCGTCGGCATCACGCTGTCGGAGAAGCAGCGCGAGCTGGCGGCCGAGCGGGTACGCGCGGCGGGGCTGGAAGACAGGGTCCGCATTCGGCTGCTCGACTACCGGGACGTGGAAGGCCGGTTCGACCGCATCACCAGCGTCGGCATGTTCGAGCATGTCGGGCTGAAGAACCTGCCGCTGTATTTCTCGACCATGCACCGCCTGCTGGCCGACGACGGGCTGGCGATGAACCACGGCATCTGCACGACCAATACCGACCACAGCACCGCGCGTTACGGCGCCGGCGAGTTCATCGAGCAGTATGTCTTCCCGCACGGCGAATTACCGCACATCGGCACCGTGTTGGGCGCAATGCAGGACGGCGGCCTCGAGACGCTGGACCTCGAAAACCTGCGCCGGCACTATGCGCGCACCTGCGCGCTGTGGGCCGAGAACTTCGAGCGCAACAATGCGCTGATCCGCACACTGGTGGACGAGCGCACCTACCGGATCTGGCGCGTCTACCTCGCCGGCTGCGCGCACGCATTCCGGCATGACTGGATTTCGCTGTTCCAGGTGGTGTGCGGGAAGGCAGGGCGGGATGCCGGGGCGTTGCGGTGGTCGCGGCGGTATATGTATTCGTGAGAAGGCATGGGCGGTGATGGCGGGTTTTGCTGGTTTTGCGGCGGATTTCGCCTGCGGCTCTATCCGCCCTACGGGAAAATGGGTAAACCGTAGGGCGGATAGAGCCGCAGGCGAAATCCGCCAAAAATCTTACCGCCGCACCCTCTCCGCAAACACCTTCCTGAACTTCGCCACCTTCGGCGCGACCACGAACACGCAATATGACTGCAACGGGTGGTTGACGAAATAATTTTGGTGGTATTCCTCGGCCCGGTAGAACACCGGCGCCTCGGCCAGCTCGGTGACGATGGGCGCGTCCCAGACATGGGCCATCTCGGCAATCACCTGCCGCGCGGTCGTCATCTGCTCGCCGCTGTTGGCGTAGATCACCGAGCGGTACTGCGTGCCGATGTCATTGCCCTGACGGTTCGGCGTGGTGGGGTCGTGGATGGTGAAGAACACCTCGAGCACGTCGCGGTAGCTGACAAGCGCCGGATCGAAATGCACGCGCACGACTTCCGCATGGCCGGTCGTGCCTTCGCAGATCTGCTCGTAAGTCGGGTTGACGACATGGCCGCCGCTGTAGCCGGACTCGACCGACTGCACGCCGTGCAGTTCCTGATAGACCGCTTCCGTGCACCAGAAGCAGCCGCCGCCGAGGGTGGCGATTTCGGGGGACATGGTGGGCTCCTGTGGTGGTGATGGGTGGTTAATGTAGCGCAGTGTCGCGGTTCTTGTTGGCGGGGGGATGGCGGGTTTCGCGGCGGTTTTACGGCGGGTTTCGCTGCGCTCTACCCGCCCTACGGTTAGAAGAAGCCTTACCTGATCGCCGTAGGGCGGGTAGAGCGCAGCGAAACCCGCCGGAAAACCCGTGAAGCGCCGTAGGGCGGGTAGAGCGCAGCGAAACCCGCCATCAACCGACCGAAATACCTTTCCCTACGACTTCGTCCTCTCCACCGCCTCCGTCGCCGCAAACCGCATCAGCTGCGCATCGCGCAACGACGGCAGCACCACATCGCACAGGATATCCGCGCTGAAGATGCGCCCGTTGACGAAGCCCGAACGCGGCGCCGGCGGCAGTGCGGCGCACAGCTCGAACAGGCTGCTCGCCTGCCACTGTCCTGCGCCGTCGGGCAGCCACAGCGCGCGGCGGGTCATGTCGTCGTCGACCACGACCGGGTCATGATGGCTCCAGAGCGCGAGCAGGTCTTCCAGCCGGCGCGCCGGCACGGCGTCGAACAACACGCCGTCGTCATGCACGGCCAGCACCGGCCGGTGTGCGTCGAGCGTGCGCTGCACAGCGTCGGCCGGCAGGGCTTCCAGCGGCAGCAATGACGCGCCGATGCGCAGCAGCGAGAAGTACAGGACGATCGCGTCCGGATGACCGCTGCCGACGTAGGCGACGAGGTCGCCGGGCCGTACGTCCCACTCGCCCTGCAGCCTGGCCGAGCCGCGCTCGATGCGTGACCACAGCCGGCGGTAGGTGATGTCGCGCACGGGCAGCAGGTGCGTGAGCTGATCGTTGTGCGTGGTCGCATGCGATTGCAGCAGCGCCAGCATCGAATAATGGTGAGTCTCCATAGCCGTGATTCTACGCAAGATGTCGCCGGCTTCCGCCGGGAAAAGGCTTTTTCGGCATAATTCGGGGATTCGATACCCGATTGCCATCATGCTCCCCCCCCTCTCCCGCGCGGCCGAACCGGAGTTCGACGCCACGCACTTCCGCGCTGCCCTGTCCCGGTTTGCCACCGGCGTGACCATCATTACCACGCGCGACGAGAGCGGCGGTTTCTTCGGCCTGACCGCCAGCTCGTTCAATTCGGTGTCGCTGACGCCGCCGCTGGTGCTGTGGAGCCTCGGCGGCGCTTCGCGCAGCCTGCCACTGTTTTCAGGCAATACACACTACGTGATCAATGTGCTGTCCGGCGACCAGGCCTGGCTGGCCGAGCGCTTCGCCAGCCGCATCGACGACCGTTTCGACGGGGTCGATTACGAACTGTCGCAGACCGGGTTGCCGATACTGAGCGGCGTATCGGCCTGGTTCGAATGCCACAACCGTAGCCGCTACCCGGAGGGCGACCATGTGATCTTCGTCGGCGAGGTCGAGCGTTGTGCGTTCGAGAAGAAACCGGCGCTGGTGTTTCATGGGAGCCGGTTTGCGCAGGTGGAGGGGTAGCAGGGCCATGGCGGATTTCGCCTTCGGCTCTATCCGCCCTACGGGTCTTCCGGCATGAGGAGGTGGGTGGCGCGCTGTGGCGGATTTCGCTGCGCTCTATCCGCCCTACGGGTCTTCCGGCGTGAGGAGGTGGGTGGTGCGCTGTGGCGGATTTCGCTGCGCTCTATCCGCCCTACGGGTCTTCCGGCGTGACGAAGAGCAGACGGAGCGCAATGGAGGGTTTCTCGGCGTGACGAGGGACAGGTGGAGCCGCATGGCGGATTTCACGGTGTGACGAGGGACAGGTGGAGCCGCATGGCGGATTTCACGGTGTGACGGGGGCGGACGACGCGACCTGGCGAGTTTCGTAGGGCGGATAGAGCGCAGCGAAATCCGCCATCACCCTGTCACCCCAGCAAGCGCTCCACCACCCCCGCCGAATCGTATGCCGCCCGCCGCAGGCGATCGTTGACGCCCTGCCATGCGGGATCCTGCGGTGGCTGTTCGACGAGAATGAGATTTGCCCCGTCGCGGTCGAGCGCGCGCAGGTTGGCGTACAGCGCATGCGCGTAGGCGTGCGCGTCGCCAGTGCAGCGCAGCGTCACCACACGTTTCCCCTTCGCCTGCAGGGCGCCGGCTATGCGCTCGACATCGGCTGAGGCCGCCAGCGCCACCGGCGTCGTGGGGGCGTAGTGCGCGTCAAGGCTGCCGGAGACGCGCGGCGCGGCGCGGTCGGGCAAGGCCAGCGGCAGGCCGAGCGCCTGTTCGAGCTGTGCGGCACTGACCTGCCCGGGCCGCAGCAGCACCGGTCCGAGCGTGTCGAGCCGCGTCAGGTCCACGATCGTCGATTCGATGCCGACATCGCACGAACCGCCCTCCAGCACGGCCGCCAGCGGCCCGTCACCCGGCGCGCCGAATTCGTCGATCACATGCTGCGCGGTGGTCGGGCTGACGCGGCCGAAGCGGTTTGCCGACGGCGCGGCAAGGCCGCCCTGCCCCTGCCTGAACTCGTGGAGCAGCGCCTGCGCGACCGGATGCGCGGGACAGCGCAATCCGACCGAGTCCTGCCCGCCGGTGACGGCCGCAGGCACGCTCGCGGCGCGCTTGAGGATCAGCGTCAGCGGTCCCGGCCAGAAGGCATCGATCAGTTTTTTCGCTTCGGGCGGCACCTCGGCCGCCCAGCGCGACAGGTCGGCGCCGCGCGCGACATGCACGATCACCGGGTGGTTCGACGGCCGTCCCTTCGCGGCGAAGATCGCGGCTACGGCGTCCGGGTTGCTGGCGTCAGCCGCCAGGCCGTAGACGGTCTCGGTCGGCATGCCGACCAGCCGGCCGGCCTCGAGCAGCCTGGCGGCCGCGCTGATCGCTTCGAGGTCCATCAGGCGTCGCGGTCCATCAGGCGGCAATGCCAAGAATGCGGCAGGCGTCGTTGAAGTGCTTCTGCGCGTCGGCCAACGTGGCGGCGACGAAGGTCACGTGCCCCATCTTGCGGCCGCGGCGCGGATCGTCCTTGCCGTACAGGTGCAGGTTGGCGCCGGGCAGCGCGAGCACCTGCGCCCATGCGGGCTCGCGCTGCGTGTCGGAGCCGTCGGCGAACCACAGGTCGCCGAGGATATTGAGCATGACGGCCGGCGAATGCTGGCGCGCATCGCCCAGCGGCAGCCGCGCCATCGCGCGCGCCTGCTGCGCGAACTGGCTGGTGACGCAGGCATCGATCGTGTAGTGGCCGCTGTTGTGCGGGCGCGGCGCCATTTCGTTGACGACCAGCGAGCCGTCTTTCAGCACGAAAAATTCTATGCACAGCACGCCCACATAGTCGAGGCGCGCGATGATCTGCAGCGCCGCCGCCTGCGCATGTTTCGCGCAATCGGCGGAGACGTTCGGCCCCGGCACGGTGGTGGTGAACAGGATGCCGTCGCGGTGGACATTCTCGGCGATCGGGTAAACGACCGCCTGCCCGTCGGCGCCGCGCGCGGCCAGCACCGACACTTCGTAAGCCAGCGGCAGCATTTTTTCGAGCACGCAGGCCACGCCCTGCATCTGCGCGAACGCGGCGCGGACCTCGTCGCGCGAGTTCACGCGCACCTGTCCCTTGCCGTCGTAGCCCATGCGCGCGGTCTTCAGGATGCCGGGGAACAGGTCGTCCGGCAGCGCATCGATGTCGGCCTCGGCGCCGACCGCCGCATGCGGCGCCGGCGGCACGCCGGACTGGCGCGCGCAATCGGTGAAGAAGCGCTTCTCGACCAGCCGGTCCTGCGCGACCGACACGGCCGCCGACGACGGCGCGACGAAAGCCTGCTCGGCCAGCCGCGCGAGGCTGTCGGCCGGCACGTTCTCGAATTCGGTGGTGACCGCGACGCACTGCTCGCCGAGTTCGTTGAGCGCAACGGCATCGGTGTAGCCGGCCACCAGCAGATGATCGGCCGCATGGCCGGCAGGACAGTCCCGCGCCGGCTCGAGCACGGCGACCTTGTAGCCCATGGCCTGCGCAGCGTGCGCGAACATGCGGCCGAGCTGGCCGCCGCCCATCACGCCCAGCCAGGTCGGCGCCGTGGCAGAGGGAAGGAAACTATCGTCAGAATCGCTTTGGGTCATGCCGGCAAACTCGTGCGGGGAAATCAAACAGGAAGCGTCATCGCCTGTGCGGCAGCGGTCTGCCGCTGGCGGAATGCCGTCAGCTTCTCGGCGACGGCGGCGTCGTCGACCGCGATCATCGCAATCGCCGACAGCGCGGCATTGGCGGCGCCGGCCTCGCCGATGGCGAAGGTGGCCACCGGTATGCCCTTGGGCATCTGGACGATGGACAGCAGCGAATCCTCGCCGCGCAGGTACTTCGACGGCACCGGCACGCCGAGCACCGGCACGATGGTCTGCGCGGCGATCATGCCGGGCAGGTGCGCCGCGCCGCCGGCGCCGGCGATGATCGCGCGCAGGCCGCGCTCGCGGGCCGACTTCGCGTAGGCGAACATCTGGTCCGGCATGCGGTGCGCGGAGATCACCTGCGCCTCGTGCGGTATGCCGAACTCCTTCAACATCTCGACCGCGTGCTGCATCACGTCCCAGTCGGACGAGGATCCCATCACCACGCCGACCAGCGGGGACACCGCGGGCTTGTTCGCATCGCTCATCATCAGTCCTTCAGCTCGTTGCCGGTCAGGCGCTGCAGTGCCTCGCGGTACTTTGCGCCGGTTTTTTCGATGACATCGGCCGGCAATGCCGGCGCCGGCGCGGTCTTGTTCCAGTCCTTCAGCGTCTCGAGATAGTCTCGCACGAATTGCTTGTCGAACGACGGCGGCGAGATGCCTTCGGTGTAGGAGTCGGCCGGCCAGAAACGGGAGGAGTCGGCAGTCAGGACCTCGTCCATCAGGTGCAGCGTGCCGTGGTCGTCGAGGCCGAACTCGAACTTGGTGTCGGCGATGATGATGCCCTTCGTTGCCGCGTAGTCGGCCGCGGCCTGGTACAGGCGGATGCTGACGTCGCGCATCTGCTCGGCGAGCTCGCGGCCGATACGATGCGTCATCTCGTCGAAGCTGATGTTCTCGTCATGCTCGCCGATGTCGGCCTTGGCCGCCGGCGTGAAGATCGGCTGCGGCAGTTTCGCCGCGAGCTTCAGCCCGGCCGGCAGCGGGATACCGCACACCGCGCCGCTGCCCTGGTAATCCTTCCAGCCGGAGCCGATCAGGTAGCCGCGCACGACCGCCTCGACCAGGATGGGCTTCAAGCGCTTGGCCACCACCGCGCGGCCGCGCACCTGCTCGACCTCGTCCGGCGCGACCACGCTCTCGGGCGCCACGCCGGTCAGGTGGTTCGGCACGATGTGGCCGAGCTTGTCGAACCAGAAATCCGACATCTGGTTCAGCACCTTGCCCTTGGCCGGGATGGGCTCGTTCATCACCACATCGAAAGCGGACAGGCGGTCGCTGGTGACGATCAGGATCCTGTCGTCGCCGACCGCGTAGTTGTCGCGCACCTTGCCGCGGCCGAGCAGCGGGAGGGAGGTGATGGTGGATTGGTAGAGACTGTTCATGGGTTCAACCTGAGTGGCGGCGGATTTCGCTGCGCTCTATCCGCCCTACGGCGCTTGATTCAATTGGGCCAATGCCCGTATTTGGAGGTCATCAGCAAGTTAAAAGTGGATCCCGGCGTGCGCTGGGATGACTGTATCGAGGCTGACGGCCTTGAACACGTCATCCCAGCGCAAGCTGGGATCCACAACGCATGCTGCAGTACAGCGAGTTACTTCACCAGCTGCGCCAGCTCGCCCTTCTTGTAGCGCTCGGCCACCTTCTCCAACGGCACCGGCTTGATCTTGCCGGCCTGGCCCTCGCAGCCGAACGACAGGTAGCGCGCCTTGCAGATCAGCTTGGCCGCTTCGCGCGCCGGCTTCAGGTAGTCGCGCGGGTCGAACTTGGACGGGTTCTCGGACAGGTAGCGGCGGATCGCGGCCGTCATCGCCAGACGAATGTCGGTATCGATGTTGATCTTGCGCACGCCATGCTTGATGCCTTCCTGGATCTCCTCGACCGGTACGCCGTAGGTTTCCTTCATGTCGCCACCGAACTGGCGGATCTCGGCCAGCAGTTCCTGCGGCACCGACGACGAACCGTGCATCACCAGATGGGTGTTCGGGATGCGCGCGTGGATTTCCCGGATGCGGTCGATGGCGAGGATGTCGCCGGTCGGCTTGCGCGAAAACTTGTAGGCGCCGTGGGAGGTGCCGATCGCGATGGCGAGCGCGTCGCACTGGGTCTGGCGCACGAAGTCGGCGGCCTGGTCGACGTCGGTCAGCAGCTGCTCGCGGGTCATCGTGCCCTCGGCGCCATGGCCGTCTTCCTTGTCGCCCTTCATGGTCTCGAGCGAGCCCAGCACGCCCAGCTCGGCCTCCACCGTGACGCCGATCGCGTGCGAAAACTCGACCACCTTCCTCGACACTTCGACGTTGTACTCGTAGGACGCGACGGACTTGCCGTCTTCCATCAGCGAGCCATCCATCATCACCGACGTGAAGCCCGACTTGATCGCGGCCATGCAGACCGCCGGCGACTGGCCGTGGTCCTGGTGCATGACGACCGGAATGTGTGGATACGCTTCGACCGCTGCCTCGATCAGTTGGCGCAGGAAGGCTTCGCCCGCATATTTGCGCGCGCCGGCCGAGGCCTGCATGATCACCGGCGCGCCGACCTCGTCGGCCGCCTGCATGATCGCGGTCACCTGCTCGAGATTGTTCACGTTGAAGGCCGGCAGCCCGTAGCCGTTTTCGGCGGCATGGTCGAGCAGCTGGCGCATGGATACGAGAGGCATTGCTATCTCCTGAAATGAATTACCGTTCGCCGATCTTCGTGATCTTCAGGGCATTGGTACCGCCGGTCTGCCCCATCGGCTCGCCCCAGGTCACGACGATCATGTCATCTTTCTTTACCAGCCCCTTGGCCAGCAACAATTTTTCCACCTCGCCCAGCACCGCCTCGCGGTCTTGCGAACGCGCCAGTTCGAGCGTATGCACGTTGCGGAACAATGCCGCCTCGCGCTGTGTGGCGAGGTTGGGCGTCATCGCGTAGATCGGCGTCTCGATGTTGTGCCGACTCATCCAGAGCGCGGTCGAGCCCGACTCGGTAAGCGCGACGATGGCGCGCGCGCGCAGGTGGTGCGCGGTGAACAGCGCGCCGTAGGCGATCGACTGGTCGATGCGGGTGAAGGTCACGTTGACGAAATCGGTGTCGAGCGACGTATGCTCGGACTTCTCGGCTTCCGCGCAGACGGCGACCATGGTCTCGACGGTCTCGACCGGGTACTTGCCCGCGGCGGTCTCGGCCGAGGCCATCACGGCGTCGGTGCCATCCAGCACGGCGTTGGCGACGTCGGATACCTCGGCGCGTGTCGGCACCGCATTCAGGATCATCGACTCCATCATCTGGGTCGCGGTGATCACCAGCTTGTTCGACGCGCGCGCCATGCGGATCATGCGCTTCTGCAGCGCCGGCACGGCGGCATTGCCGACTTCGACCGCGAGATCGCCGCGCGCAACCATGATGCCGTCGGAGGCGTCGAGGATTTCCTGCAGGCGGGGAATGGCCTCGGCGCGCTCGATCTTGGCGATCATCTTTGGCTTGCGGCCGTGGGCTTCGCCGGCAATGGTAGCCAGCTGGCGCGCCATCGCCATGTCGGTCGCGCTCTTCGGAAAGGAGACGGCGACGTAGTCGGCGCCGAGCCGCATCGCGGTCTTGATGTCCTCCATGTCCTTGGCCGTCAGCGCCGGCGCCGACAGGCCGCCGCCCTGCTTGTTGATGCCCTTGTTGTTCGACAGCTCGCCACCCACCTTCACGGTGGTGAAGATCGCGCTGCCGACGACGCGGTCGACGGTCAGCACAATCAGGCCGTCGTTGAGCAGCAGCACGTCGCCAGGCTTCAGGTCCTTCGGCAGTTCCTTGTAGTCGAGGCCGACGCGCTGCCGGTCGCCGAGCTCGCAGTCGGCGTCGAGGATGAAGGGCTCTCCCTTGACCAGCTCGACCTTGCCTTCGACGAATTTGCCGACGCGGATCTTCGGGCCCTGCAGGTCGGCCATGATCGCGACCTCGCGGCCGCAGGCGGTGGCGGCGTCGCGCACCATCTGCGCGCGGGCGACATGGTCGTCGGCCTTGCCGTGGGAGAAATTCAGGCGCACCACATCGACGCCGGCGGCGATCATCCGCGTCAGCACGTCGGGAGTGCTCGATGCGGGGCCGATGGTGGCGACGATCTTGGTGGCGCGTGGTTTCATGGATTCCTCAGTTCGCCCGTTGGGCAAGGATGTCGACCGCCGGCAGCACTTTCCCTTCGAGGAACTCGAGGAAGGCGCCGCCGCCGGTGGAGATGTAGCCGACGCGGTCGGCAATGCCGTATTTCGCGATGGCGGCCAGGGTGTCGCCGCCGCCGGCAATCGAAAAGCCGCTCGACTCGGCAATGGCCATGGCCAGCGTCTTCGTGCCGTGGCCGAACTGGTCGAATTCGAACACGCCGACCGGCCCGTTCCAGACGATGGTACCGGCATCGAGCAACTGGGCGGCGAGCGCCTTGGCCGTCTCGGGGCCGATGTCGAGGATCAGATCGTCGTCGGCCACCTCGGCCACCGGCTTGACGGTCGCCGCGGCGGTGGGTGCGAACTCTTTCGCGCAGACGACGTCGGTCGGAATCGGCACGCTCGCGCCGCGCGCGGCCATCATGTCGATGATGGCCTTCGCCTCGCCGACCAGCTCGGCCTCGGCCAGCGACTTGCCGATGTTCAGGCCGGCGGCCAGCATGAAGGTGTTGGCGATGCCGCCGCCGACGATCAGGCGATCGACTTTGTCGGCCAGGGTTTTGAGGATGGTGAGCTTGGTCGACACCTTCGAGCCAGCGACGATGGCCGCCAGCGGACGCGCCGGCTGGCCCAGCGCCTTGCCGAGCGCATCGAGTTCGGCTGCCAGCAGCGGGCCGGCGCAGGCGACCGGCGCGAATTTCGCGATGCCGTGCGTGGTGGCCTCGGCGCGGTGCGCGGTGCCGAAGGCGTCGTTTACGTAGACGTCGCACAGCTTCGCCATCTTCTGTGCGAGCTCGTCGCTGTTTTTCTTCTCGCCCGGGTTGACGCGGCAGTTTTCGAGCAGCACGACCTCGCCCGGCGCGACAGCCACGCCATCGACCCAGTTCGACTTCAGCACGACCGGCTGGCCGAGCAGTTCGGACAGGCGCGCGGCGACCGGCGCCAGCGTGTCTTCCGGCTTGAACTCGCCCTCGGTCGGGCGGCCGAGATGGGACGTGACCATCACCGCCGCACCGGCGCCGAGCGCCGCCTGTATTGCCGGGACCGACGCGCGGATGCGGGTGTCTTCGGTGATGTTGCCGGCATCGTCCTGCGGCACGTTGAGATCGGCGCGAATGAACACGCGCTTGCCGCGCAATTGGTCTTGACGGACGAGGTCGGAGAAACGCTTGAATTGCATGGCGGGGAACGGCGACAGATTGGAAGCCCGTTATTTTACCGCAGGGGCAGATCGGGAAAACCATTGCCACATGAGCATGGGTTCGGGGTCGGCTGTCGGGATGGCGGGTTTCGCTGCGCTCTATCCGCCCTATGGTTTCGGCTACGGCCACTGCTCTCGGCATGCTTGGCGGATTTCGCTGCGCTCTATCCGCCCTACGGTTTCGGCTACGGCCACTGCTCTCGGCATGCATGGCGGATTTCGCTGCGCTCTATCCGCCCTACGGTTTCGGCTGGGGCTGGGGCTGAGGCTGGGGCTCTCGGCATGCATGGCGGATTTCGCTGCGCTCTATCCGCCCTACGGCTTCGGGAAGGGCTGGGTGGTTCCTGTAGGGCGGATAGAGCGCAGCGAAATCCGCCACGCGAACGTCAAAACACCAGGCGCAGCGCCGTGTAGCACACCATCCCGACCACCAGCGTCCCCAACAAATGCCGGGTGGCGAGGAAAAACGCGGTCGCGGCCACGGCCGCCAGCAGCCGGATGTTCTGCCACGGCTCGACCAGCACGCCGCCGGACAGCAGCAGGTCCGGCGCGAGGATGGCCGACAGCGCGACGGCCGGCACGTAGCCGAGCGACTTCTGCAGCCAGCCGGGCATGCGGCGCGCGCCGCCGAGCATGAAGAAGAAACTGCGGGTGACGACCGTGGTCAGCGTCATCAGGGCGATCAACAGCACGAAGTGCAGGTCGCTCATGGCTTCGCCTCCCGCTTTGCCAGTGCCTGCTCGACCGCCACCGCCGTCGCAATGCCCAGCACAATGGCCAGCAGCAGGCCGAGCCGGTAGGGCCAGCCGGCCGCGGCGACGGCCACGCCGCCGGAGACGATGACGCCGGCCACGGTCGGACGACTCTTCACCAGCGGGATCGTCATCGCCAGCAGCGCCAGCGAGCCGGCGAAGCCCACGCCCCAGCTCGGCGGAATCTGGCTGGCGAGCAGGATGCCCGCCAGCGTGCCAAGTTGCCAGGCCCACCAGTTCGGCACGACCAGGCCGCGCAGGTAGCCCAGCTTGCCCGCCGGGCGGTCGACCGTGTGGGCCGGGTAGCGCTGCGGGAAAAACGCCATTACGAGGTCCACGGTCTGGTAACCGTACCAGAGGCGCTTCGGCCACGGCAGATGCCGGAAATGTGGGCCGATGACGGCGCTGAAGATCACGAAACGCAGGTTGACCATCAGCGCGGTGAACACGATCACGCCCAGCGGCGCGCCGGCCGCGATCAGGGGCAGCGCGGCCAGCTGCGCGGAACCGGCATAGACCACCAGCGTCATCAGCAGCGACTGCCATAGCGACAGGCCGGACTGCACCATTGCCATGCCGGTCACCGCGCCCCAGGCGAACAGCCCGGGAACGGTCTGCATGCTGATGCGCACGGCATCCCAGAAGGCCGAGCGCTCGCGGTCGTCGCGCGGGCGGGAATCAGGAGCGGTCTCGGTCATGGGATCGGTGGTCGGGCGGGGCCGGGACGGCCTTCGCAGCGCGGATGCGGCAAACGGAAAAACCGATATTCTAGCGAGCAAGCCGCGACGGGCAGTGAATCCGCTAAAATCCCCGCTTTGCAACACTCACTGTTATTGGAGAACCTGACATGTCCATGGCTGACCGCGACGGCAAAATCTGGAAAGACGGCCAACTCGTCGACTGGCGCGATGCCAACCTGCATATGCTCACGCACAGCCTGCATTACGGCATGGCGGTGTTCGAGGGTGTGCGCGCCTACAAGACGGTGGACGGCACCGCGATCTTCCGTCTGCAGGAGCACACGCAGCGCCTGTTCAACTCGGCCAAGATCTTCCAGATGGCAATCCCGTTCGACATCGAGACGCTGATGGAGGCGCAGAAGGAAGTCGTGCGCGCCAACCGGCTGGAATCCTGCTACCTGCGTCCGCTGGTCTGGATCGGCTCGGAGAAGATGGGCGTGTCCGCGCGCGGCAACACCATCCACGTCGGCATCGCCGCCTGGCCGTGGGGCGCCTACCTCGGCGAAGACGGCCTGAAGCGCGGCATCCGCGTCAAGACCTCGTCGTTCACCCGCCACCACGTGAACGTGTCGATGGTGCGCGCGAAAGCCAGCGGCTACTACATCAACTCCATCCTCGCCAACCAGGAAGTAACCGCCGAAGGCTATGACGAGGCGCTGCTGCTCGACACCGACGGCTACGTATCCGAAGGCGCCGGCGAGAACGTGTTCATCATCAAGAACGGCAAGATCTACACGCCCGACCTCGCCAGCTGCCTTGACGGCATCACGCGCGATGCGGTGCTGACGATGGCGCGCGACCTCGACATCGCCGTGATCGAAAAGCGCATCACGCGCGACGAGATCTACTGCGCGGACGAAGCCTTCTTCACCGGCACCGCCGCCGAGATCACGCCGATCCGCGAGCTCGACAATCGCCAGATCGGTATCGGTAGCCGCGGCCCGGTCACGGAGAAGCTGCAGTCGCTGTTCTTCGACGTCGTCGGCGGCAAGGCCGGCCAGTACAGCCACTGGCTCACCCACGTCTGAAACCCCGATCGAAGGAGTGCGAGATGACCCAGCAAGCGCAAGCCGCCGTTGAACTCGACAGCACCGACCTGCCGGCGTTCTGCCCGCACAAGGCGATGCCGGTCTGGTCCTCGCACCCGCGCGTGTTCCTCGACTTCGCCGCCAACGGCGAGGCGAAATGCCCGTACTGCAGCACCGTGTACCGGCTCAAGCCGGGCGCGCACGGCGGGCATCCGCATTGAACGGGTTCATCGAGTTGAAGGCGGGTTTCGCCTGCGGCTCTACCCGCCCTATGGTATCCATCTGTCGTTCGTAGGGCGGGTAGAGCGAAGCGAAACCCGCCGCAATGAACCCATCTCACCATGCCCCTGTCCACCACCCCCATCGCCAGCGCCGACGACGTCGAACTCGCGTTCTATGACGCGCTCGCGCGGGCCGACCTCGACGCCATGATGGCGCTGTGGGCCGACGACGAAGAAATCTTCTGCGTACATCCGGGTGCGCCGCGGCTGCACGGCCACGCGGCCATTCGCGAGTCTTACCGGATGATCTTCGAGCGCGGCCCGGTCCTCATCCGTCCGCGCCAGCTGCACGTGGCCAAGAACATGACCTGCGCGGTACACAGCCTGGTCGAGGAAGTGAAGACCCCCAACGACCCCGACTGGCAGGAAGCGCACATCCTCGCCACGAACGTCTACCTGAAGACTCCGCAAGGCTGGCGCATCGTCTCGCATCATGCGTCGATCGCCGCCGGACGGCCGCCCGAGACCGCCGCCCCGCAGGGCGTGCTGCACTGAGCCCGGGGGCGCGCATGAGCGACTACATCGCGCCCGCCTGGCTGCCCGGCGGCCACCTGCAGACTATCTACCCGGCCAAGCTGATCCGCCGGCCCGAGGTCACGCTCAAGCGCGAACGCTGGGACACGCCGGACGGCGACTTTGTCGATGTCGACTTCGTCGAAGGCCTGCCCGGCAAGCCCTTGCTGGTGCTGTTCCACGGCCTCGAGGGCTCGTCGTCCAGCCACTATGCGCGTTCATTGCTGACGCACATCGAGTCGCTCGGCTGGTCGGGCGCGGTGCCGCATTTTCGCGGCTGCTCCGGCGAGTTGAACCGGGCGCCGCGCTTCTACCATTCCGGCGACGCCGACGAAATCGACTGGATGCTCGGCCGCCTTGCCCTGCACCCGTTAGCGCGCAACGCATCGAACCTGTTCGCGGCCGGCGTCTCGCTGGGCGGCAATGCCCTGCTGCGCTGGCTCGGCACGCGCGAAGAAGACGCCGGCTTCATCGAGGCCGCGGTAGCGATTTCGGCGCCGCTCGACCTTGCCGCCGGCGGCGCGGCGCTGTCGAGCGGCCTCAACATGATCTACACGCGCAGTTTCCTGCAGACCCTGAAGCCGAAATGCGTCGCCAAGCTCGCGCAGCACCCGGGCCTGTTCGACCGCGAGCGCATGCTGGCCGCGCGCAACCTCCATGAATTCGACAATGTCGTGACCGCGCCGCTGCACGGCTTCCGCGACACCGATGATTACTGGCATCGCGCAAGCGCCAGGCATGTGCTCGAATCGATCACGGTGCCGACGCTGGTGCTGAATGCGCGCAACGATCCCTTCCTTCCCGCGCGCCATCTGCCGCGCCGCGCCTCCGATGCGGTGATCCTGGAGTATCCTTCGCAGGGAGGGCATGTCGGGTTCGTCAGCGGCCGGCTGCCCGGCTCGCTGGACTGGCTGCCGCGCCGCATCGTCCGCTTCCTGTCGGAACAGGCCCAGCTGAAACAGGGAAGCGGGCTGACGGCCGCCTGAGCGGCGGCCAACCGCAAGATCTCGAACGCAAGACAGACACGATGGACGAAATCGTCAGGCAGGCCATGACGAAGTGGCCGAACGTGCCGCACTGCTACGGCTGGCTAGCGCTCGATGCGCGCGGCGCGTTTCGCATGCGCGACGAGGCGGCGCAGGCCGCCGGCGCGGCGGGCGACGTGATCCGCCATCCGGCGCTGCTGTCCTTCATCTACCGCAACTATCTGCGCGACGAGCGCAGCGCCTGGTATTTTCAGAACGGCCCGCAGCGGGTCTACGTAGAACTCGAAGCCACGCCCTTCGTCGCCCGCACCGACCCCGGCCAAGGCTTCGTGACGCACGACGGCGCGCCCTTCGCCCCCATCGAGGCGGGCTGGATCACGCGGGACGGCCGGCTCTTGCTGGAAGGCGCGGGCAAGGTGGCGATGGTGGACGATCGCGACCTGGCGGAATGCCTGCCGCTGCTGCGGCGGGACGGGCAGGCACTCGACGACGCGCGGCTGCTCGACTGGCTCGAGGCGATGCAGGAGGAGTTGCAGTTACAGCTGGACGGAAGTCGGGTGGCGGTGCGCCCGTTGCGGGCAGCTTCGCCGGGCGAGCAGTTCGGGTTCGTGGCCAGTCCGGCGAGTTTGCAGGACGGGCGTTGAGTGCATGGCGGATTGACGTGAAGCTGGCTGTCGTCGTTCGGCGGATTTCGCCTGCGGCTCTATCCGCCCTACGGCACTGGCTGTCGTCGCTCGGCGGATTTCGCCTGCGGCTCTATCCGCCCTACGGCACTGGCTGTCGTCGTTCGGCGGATTTCGCCTGCGGCTCTATCCGCCCTACGGCACTGGCTGTCGTCGTTCGGCGGATTTCGCCTGCGGCTCTATCCGCCCTACGGCACATTGACTGCGGCTCTATCTTCCCTACGGTACGTTGACCGGTTGAACCGTAGGGCGGATAGAGCCGCAGGCGAAATCCGCCATCCCTCCGCAAACCCACCACACCGTCCCCTCACCGCCGGTTGTTCCCCTTGCCCGATATCTCGCGCCAGCTCGCCTGCAATTCCCGCTCGCGGGCATCGATGACGGCCTGGTCGTAGAAGGTCGCGTCGGCCGCGCCGCGCGCAATCCGCAATTGCTCCAATGCCGCCGGCAACGCACCCATCAGCGCGTAATGCTCGGCCAGCGTCATGTGCTGCAGCGCCTGCTTGCCCTGCTCGGCATAGGCGCGGGCCAGCGCGCGCTGCACGCCGGCATCGGTGCGGTAAATCTGCGACTGGTCGCGCAGGAAGGCCACCGCATCGTCCTTACGCCCGGCGGCCAGCAACGCGTCGGCATGACGCATGGTCAGCGCGCGCGACAGCGGGAAACGGTTGCGCCCCTCCTGCGACACGTCGAGCGCCTTCGCGGCCTCGCCGCCGGCGAGTAGGACATCGATGTCCATACTTTTCATGACGGGCGAGATCGGCAAGGCGGGCTGGCGCGCCATCTCGGCATGGATCGCGTCGACCAATGTTTTTGCGCGCGCCGCATCGCGCTGGCGTAACGCCACCATCGCCAGCCCGTAGCGCGCGCCGAGCACCTGCGACCGGGCGCCTTGCCGCGACAGGTCTTCGAAGTACGCGGCGGCATCGCGCAACCCCTGCGCCGAATCGTTCTGCAGCACGCGGGCACGCGCTTTGACGAAGGCAAAATCAAGGCTATCGACACGTTGCCGGTACGGCATGTTGCGTATCCTGGCCTCGATGTCGGCGATACGCTCGGTCGTCAATGGATGGGTACGCAGGTAGGACGGGACGTTGTCGGTACGGTTGCGGCCGACGGCCTGCAGCCGGCCGAAGAAACTGACCATGCCGTTGACCTCGAAACCGGCGTCGTTGAGCAGCGCGACGCCGACGCGGTCGGCCTCGCGCTCGGCATCGCGACCGAAACTCAGCTGCCGCTGGGCCGCCAGCCCGGTGCCGCCCATCATCGCGGCCGCGGCCAGATCCGGACTGGTGCGCGCGGCCAGGGCCGCCAGCAGCAGCCCGGCCAGCGGCAGCAGCGCATCCTGTTTCTGGTTGCCGATCATGCGCGCGATGTGCCGCTGCGACACGTGGCCGATCTCGTGCGCCATTACCGACGCGAGTTCGGATTCGGTCTGCGAGGCGAGCAGCAGGCCGGTATGCACACCGATGAAGCCGCCGGGCAGCGCAAAGGCATTCAGCGACGGGTCGCGCACCGCGAAGAAGAAAAAATCGTAACCGGCATCGCCGCGCGCATTCGGCGTCGACGACAGCAACGTGCCGCCGAACTGGTTGAGGAAATCGAGGATAACGAGATCGTCGAGATAATCCGGGTCGCGGCGGATGTTGGTCATCGCCTGCTCGCCGATCCGCCGCTCCATCAGCGGCGACAGCTCTTCCCCGTCGCCGCCGCCGATGCTGGGCAGGGCCTGAGCGTGCAGCAGCGTCGGCGACAGCAGCGCAGGGGACGACAGCAGCAATGTCGCGGCCGCAACGGCGCGCAGCAGCGGAGAAAGCAGGCGGTGACGGACAGGCAAACTCATAATGCTATGATACCCGCAACCCGTCGGCCGCCGCGCCGGCCAACTGTTTGATACCTTTCTCCGATGAGCACACACAAGACCAGCACGCGCACGCACGATGTGAACGGCGGCCTGACCCACTTCGACGACGGCGGCCAGGCCCATATGGTCGATGTCGGCGCGAAATCGGAGACGCACCGCGTGGCCATTGCCAGCGGCACCATCTCGATGAAGCCCAAGACGCTGGATGTCGTGATGGACGGCACCGCGAAAAAGGGCGACGTGCTCGGCATCGCGCGCATCGCCGCCATCATGGCGGCCAAGCGCACCAGCGACCTGATACCGCTGTGCCACCCGCTGGCCCTGACGCGCGTGGCGGTCGAGTTCACGATCAACGAAGCCGACAGTAGCATCATGTGCAACGCGCAAGTCGAAACCGTCGGCAAGACCGGCGTCGAGATGGAAGCCCTGACCGCCGTCCAGGTCGGCCTGCTCACCATCTACGACATGTGCAAGGCCATTGATCGCGGCATGGTGATGACCGACATCCGCGTGATGGAGAAGCACGGCGGTAAGTCGGGTAGTTGGAAGGTCGAGTAGTCAAAATTTCCCGAGGGAGGCGTCCTGGCGGCGGCGGGCTTCTCGCGCGTGTCGTGTAGGGCACGCTCCGGTAGTTTTTTCATTTTGCGGGACGCTCCCTCCTCCTGCTTGGCGGGGTTCAGGTTGGTATCGCACTTGCTTCCAGAACGAATTCGCGGCTTGAGCCGTTTTTCTTCATGGAGCTACCCATGCGTAAGCACCGCCTCCTCGTTACCACCACCCTGCTCTCCCTGACCCTAGGCACCGTCCACGCTGCTCCTGAACTCGACCGCTATCTGATCACGCAGAACGAAAGCAACGCTTCGGGCGAGACGGCCGGCGATTCCGCCCGCGCCAGCCAGCGGAGCGAGAAGGGCGAAAACCAGGACACGATCAAGCAGATGAAAGAAGCGGCACGCCTGATCAAACGAATGGAATCCGAGCCCGAGCTGAAGTCGATGATGCACCAGGCCAAAGGCATATTGCTTGTACCTGACTACGCAAGGGCGGGACTGGGTATCGGCGGCAGCGGCGGCGAGGGCATCCTGATGGTCAATGACCAAGGCAAATGGATGGGCCCGGCGTTCTACAATCTGGGTGGCATCAGTATCGGGGCTCAGGCCGGCGTCGAGATGGGTTCGGTCGCCATGTTGCTCATGTCGGACAAGGCGCTGAAGAACTTCAGGCAGGATAACAAGTTCTCGCTGGATGCCGATGCCGGGTTGACGATAGCCAACTACACCGCGAAGGAGGGAGCCGGCAGCGGCCGTGGGGATGTCGTGGTGTGGACCGACACCAAAGGCGCTTTTGCCGGTGCCACGGTCGGCGCCAGCGATATCACTTTCGACAATGAGGAAAATGCCGCCTTCTACAAGCCCGGCGTGAAAGCCGGCGACATCCTGACGGGCAAGGTCAAGAGCCGGCAGGGGGATGGATTGGTTGCAGCCATGCCGAAAGGCGGCGGCTCATCGGTCGGCACGTCTTCGGGTGCCACGGAGGGAAGTTCGGACGACAGCTCGATCGACGAGAAATAGGCGTTTGACATCGAAGCCCTGAGGAGAGACGCCCGAGCGCCTCTTGTCATGGCTGGCGGCGCGGCGGTTGGGGCTAACATCCGCGCCGCCGCGCTCCCGCTCCGCTTCCTCCTTGCCCATCAGCGGCCCCAGTGCCTTGAGGCCGTCTGTGATCCGGGCAGATACCGGAATTTCCTTCCTGCCTTTCGGCCAACCCTCCCTTTGGCGGGAACGGTCACCATCGGTTTCCTCCGTCTGGTCATGGAAAAGTATTTGCCGGGTCGGATACGGCAAATCGATTCCTTCGGCGGTCAGGGCATGTTTTACCCTCTCAAGCACCTGATCCTGAACCGTGAGCAGCTCCATCTGACGCGGGGGGTGTACCCACCAGCGCAACCGGATATTGACCGCGCTATCGGCGAGTTCGATGACGATGGCGTCCGCCGGCGGATCATCCAGCACATCAGGGATGGCTCTGACCGTTTCCAACATGATGCGCTTTGCCGTGGCAATGTCGTCGCTGTTGCCGATGCCGATGTCATATTGCATCCTGCGCGCGTCGTTGGCGGTGTTGACGGTCACCGATTCCGTGAACAGCTTGGAATTGGGAATGACGATCCGTCGTCCGTCATAGGTACGGAGAAAGGTCGCCCGTGTCTCGATCTCCTCGACCGTGCCCTCAAATGTGCCGACAACGATCTGATCTCCGATCCGAAAAGGATGCGTCAGTAGCAGCAGTATCCCGGCAAGAAAATTTTGCAGGATATCTCGGAAGGCGAACCCTATCGCAACGCTCGAGAGACCAAGCAAATTCACCAGTTGGCCGGGCGTGAAGCCCGGAATGACGATGACCATGGCGATGAGCAGACCGAGCAGCACGGCGAAGCCGAACGCCAGCCGGCCCAGAACGATACCGAGATTACGACGCTTCAGGCTCTTTCCGGTAACAATACGAATGATCCTGCGCAGCATCTTGCCCAACAGGACAAAAAGCACGAATACGACCGCAGCGATGATGAAATACGGGATTCGCTCCATCGCCTCGCCAGCGAGGTTTCCGATCAATCCGGCGGCATCAAACCATGAACGGTTCATGAACCAGATGGCGCTCTGCAGGGTGAAAAGGAGGAACAAGAACAGAACCGGCAAGTGAACAAGCAATGCTGGTTTGCTCGCAGCGAGCCAGATCCATGCCAACGCCGCCGGTTGGACAGCATGCTGGTACATCGATTGCTTCAACCGAAGCCGATCACGCCGACTCGCGAGAGGACACAGGTATGCACCGCTTCAAACTGCTGACTACGCTCGCGGCCATAGGACTATCGACCGCCATGGGTATATCGGCCCAAATTCGCGAAATCGCCGGCTGCCGTATCGCACCGGGGACGCTGTGCAGTGAGCAAAACCTTGCAGGAGCTGATTTCAGCGATGCCAGCCTGGCGCGATCGCAGTTCTCCGGCTCGCGGCTGGTAGGGGCGGATTTCAGCGGAGCCGACCTGACCGGAGCCAATTTCAATCGCGCCGATATGCAGCGTGCTGCTCTGCAGGGAGCCGTCTTCAAGGCAGCAGAACTGCAACGTGCGGATCTTCGCGAAGCCAAGCTTCAGAACGCAGACCTGAGCGAGGCGCGCCTGCGAGGAGCCCGGCTGAGCGGTGCAAACCTGACCGGCGCTTTGCTCAATGGCGCTGATTTGTCGATGGCTGAACTGAGGCAGGTCGGGCTCGACAAAGTCAGCCTGCAGCGTGCCAATCTCCGCTCAGCCGACTTGCGTGGCGCATCCCTGAGGGACGCGGACCTGTCAGGTGCCAATTTTTCAAGGGCCAATTTGGCCGGGGCGGATTTGCGAGGAGCGAAGCTTGCCGACGCACGCTTCGACGGAGCGGAACGGTCCGGCTGCAGGGGCTGTCCGTGAAGTAATCGAAAGCACATGCACCTCAACTTTTTGTCCGGCTTTTGACGCATGGATTGGGCGGACCGCACGCCTCCTGCCACCTGCGGGGCCGTGAGGCCGGCCAATGAGCCCGCATCGTGGGCGAAGTCCGTTGCAGCAGCGGACCCACAGGGTCAGGGATAGCCGTCGACACGATGCAGGACTGCCTTGTCGCCCAGCTGGCTGCAAGCAATGACAGACAGCGATCCATCGCTCTCCATGACAACGGCACCCGCTTTATGCATGTCGCCGATGCCGTGCTTGCGCAGGGCGCCGAAAATTTCATCTTCCGTCACCCTGACTCTCCGCATGGCGTCTTTGCGCATCTGGCCCTCAAGCATCAACAGCGTCGGCCGCGTTTTTACCAGACGATTGAAGCCGGGAGAGCGCACCGATAGCCAAGTGACGATGAACTGCAGCATGATCAGAACCGCGATCGCAACAAGGCCCACTGTCAGAGGAATTTTTTCGTCGATCAGCACTGACGCCAAGGTCGAGCCGAAAGCGACTGTCACCACCAGATCGAAAGAGTTCATCTTCGACAGCGTTCGATTGCCGCTTAGACGAAGCAAAACGACCATTCCGATGTAAGAAAGTACACCAACTCCCACGATCCGCAGCACGTCCAGCTCGCTACCCGCCAACATCATTCCTCCAAGACCACACAGCGTGCCGTGATCTTTGCATCGTCTTCTCGGAGGAGCATGGTTCCACAGTAATCGCAGGCATCAACGCAGCTACCGCACGCGTCGATACCAGAAGCGCAGTGTTGATACACCATGACGGCTTCCCTCAGGCACTCTGGAAATAGTTCGACGAAAGCAGCGGGAAAAGATGCGCCATGCCGATTTGAGCATCGTCGGAATCAGTCGCATCTCAGAAGACCAATGACAATACTCCGGTGATGGTCAGCAGGCCGACGACGAAAATGATCGCCAGTATCCATAAAAGAATTTTCATCGGTGTCTCCGTCGCGTCAGAGAGGGATGTGCCGGGGCAGCAATCCGAAGTGTTTTCTCAAGACGATGCCGGCCACCCACGATGACCCGACATTCAGCGTCACCCCTCACCGAAGATGGCGCAAGAACGATGCCAGTCGGCTACCGCCAATCGCAAGCACGTCGGATCGCGGCAGCAATGCAGGTAACGACAATACCTTTGGTGATCGCCCTGCTCATAGCGGTACTACCAACCCTGCCCATGCTGGTCGAAGCCCAGACACGGATGGGACAGCGACATCAGTTCATGGGCAATCCGCAATGCGACGACTGGGCGAGCATAAGCGCGCCGGCCAGATTCGAGTGGACGACCGTGTTCCTGTCCACCCTGAGCATGGGCCTCGAGAACAGCGGCAGCCGCGGCAGGCAGAAGTACAAGAACCTTAAAGGCGTCGACGAGGTCGTCTTGGCCATCACCGCCCACTGCGCTGCCCACCCGCAGGCGCAGGCTTCGGAGGCGGCGAAGCCGTTTTTGAATCCCTGACGCCTGACCGCCTGCCGACCGACAGCGCTAGGTGGTATGCGGCCGATACATTTCGTTGCATCATTTTTATGGTCGCATCCCCTTCCCGGCCGTACGCTTGCTTCATTTTCCGGAGGTGATGCGATGAACAACCCGATCAAATGTCTGCTTGCCCTGTCGCTCGCGACCGCGCCGCTGTGGGCAAGCGCCGATTCCTGGAAGGATGAAAGCGGTCACGGCAAGCGGCACGGTGGCGGACGCGAGATCAAGGAAGCGTACTGGGACGGCCACTGCAAGGTCGAGCGCAAGTTCGACAAGAGCGGCGAGTACAAGGAAGAACGGAAGTGCAAGGCACCGAAGTACGGCCATCAGGGTCCTGCGCCGGTGTATGTCCCGGTACCGGCAGGCGGCCCGCACCCGCACGGCGGGCCGGGCATCGTCATTCACGGCACCGTCCGTATTCCGTGAACGTCCGCGCCCGGGTCAGCGATTCACCACGGCCGCCAGAATAGCCTGCGTTCGCCGGTCTCCAAGTGCAGGCTCAGCGTACCGGCAGGCTGAACTGCAGCATGACCCCATTGAAGCCGAGAAAATTCAGCTGCAACTGCTGGCGGCCGCGGTATTCCCAGCCGAGTACCGGGACGCCCTCGCAAGCTTTTCCGAACTTGCATCAACTACAATGTCGGGCTGCGCCAGGGGTGAATCTACTTCACAAGCTAGGGTAGCCCTTTTGACATGACACTGCTCGCATGACACTTTCTGCCCTCCCCTCCCCGGCCGCGCGCCGGTTGTTCTTCTCCGTGCTGGCGATTACCACGCTGATCAAGCTGTGGCTGGCTGCCGCGATTCCGCTGACCGGGGACGAAGCCTATTTTTACCAGTGGGGCAGGCACCTCGACTGGGGCGGCTATTACGACCATCCGCCGATGGCGGGCTGGTGGCTGTGGGCACTGCAAGGCGTCTCGTCGCACCCGCTGGTGTTGCGCTTGCCGGCGGTGCTGCTCTGGATCGTCGTGGGCGTGGGCATGATGGACCTGCTGCGCCGCCTGCAGCCCGACGCCGGCGACAAGCCATGGCTGATGGGCAGCCTGTTTCTCGCACTGCCCTTCACCTGGTCGCTGAATCTGATCACAACCGACACGCCGCTGATCCTCTTCCTGTTCTTCTCCGGCTATGCGTTCATTCGCGGCGAGCAGTCGGGGCAGCTGCGCTGGATGGCCGCCAGCGGCGTGCTGCTGGGGCTGGCGCTGTTCTCGAAGTACTTCGCCGGCCTGCTGGCCATCGCCTACGCCTTCTACCTGCTGCCGCGCCGCGGCGGCCTGCAGCGGCTGCTGCTGGTCGCGCTGTGCGCGCTGCCCTTCATGCTGATCAACCTGGCATGGAACGCGACCCACTGCTGGAACAACATCCTGTTCAATCTGATGAACCGGAACGCCGGCTCGCATTTCTCTCCCGCACAGGTCGGCACCTATGCGGCCATGCTGGTGTACCTGGTCACGCCGTGGACCGGCTGGGCCCTGCTGCGTGCCGGCGGCTGGCGCGCGCACTGGACACTGGCGATGATGTTCGTCGTGCCGTTCACGCTGTTCCTGCTGCTGGCCTTCTACAAGGTCATCGGCCTGCACTGGGTACTGGCGTTCCTGCCTTTCGTGTTCCTATTCGCGGGCCTGCGGCTGGACGAGGCGACGCTGCAGCGGCACCGGCGCTGGACGCTGTGGCTGGGCTTGCCGCACCTGATCGCGCTGGCGCTGCTGGCCCATCTGCCGAGCGCGCATTTTTCATCGATGAAGGTGCATGCCGATCTCGTCATGCATCGCGAGGGCCGGGCGCTGGTGGCCGAGCTCGAGCGCGAACTGCCGGCAGGCGCCGTGCTGATGACCCCGTCCTACAGCCAGTCGTCGCTGCTGGCCTACCATGCGCAGCGCTATATCCCGGTGTTCGGGCCGGGCAGCTTTCATGCGCGCTTCGACGACAACCTCACCGACTTCCGCCAGCTCGACGGCAAGTCCCTCCGCATCTTCAGCACCAAGCGCCTAGATGCGGCGGCGATGGCAGGCTATTTCGAGACGGTCGAGGTGCGGGAGCTGACGCTCGACGGCGCGCGCTTCTGGGTCGCCGAAGGCCGCGGTTTCCGCTTCCAGCCCTACTTCGACGGCGTCATCAGGCCGGCGGCCGCACGGTATTACCGGGTGCCATCGTGGTTGCCGTTGGTTGGGTGCAGGTTTTTGGAGATGTACGGGTTGTAGGGGTGACGGCGGGATGGATGGCGGGGATGGATGGCGGGGATGGATGGCGGGGATGGATGGCGGGGATGGATGGCGGGGATGGATGGCGGATTTC
Organism: Burkholderiaceae bacterium; assembly: GCA_023653025.1. GTDB lineage: Bacteria > Pseudomonadota > Gammaproteobacteria > Burkholderiales > Burkholderiaceae_D > Pernthalerella. Next base: position 10,158 of record JAMNXS010000022.1, on the reverse strand, counting down.
GCTGCGCTCTATCCGCCCTACGGATCGGGGGACGCGCATTGCATACCGTAGGGCGGATAGAGCGCAGCGAAATCCGCCACAACGCTCAACGGTATCCGCCTCACCGAAACGAAAACCGCTTGTGCCCGAGGTAACTGGTAAACACCGGTACCATCACGCCCACCGCATGCGCGATCTCGGGCACGAAGCGCTCGACGCCCGCCAGCGGCAGCAGGGTGACCAGCCCCATGCTGATCGCCCAGGTCTGCAGCACCGCCACGCCATTGACCAGCACGAAGAACAGGGCGCTGCGCCGGACCGATTGCGTGCCTTGCGTGAACACGAAGGCGCGCGCGAGGATGAAGGCCGTCAGCATGCCGGTCAGGTAGGCCAGCACGACCGAACTCGAAAAATCCAGCCACTGGTTGTAGACGATGCGCGAGCCGAAGTTGACGCCGGCCGCCAGCCCGCCCGTCAGGACGAAGGCGAAAAACTGGCGGTTCATGAACGGGCGGATCATGCGCGAGTGTCGGCTGCGGCGGCCCCCGCGGCCCCGGCAACCTCCCCTGCCATCCGCCGCCCGAAGCCTATGCTCTCGGAGATGCCGCGATCTTCCGGGTAGTAGTACGACGTGTCGGCCACCCACAGCCCCTGTACTGGCAGCGCGACCGGCGGCAGCATGTCGAGATAGCCAGGCGGGCAGATCGGCTGCGCGTGCCGGTAGCGGCTGGCGCGGATGTCGATGAAGTCGTCATCGGCCAGCGCCGGATTGATCTGCTGCAGGTAGCGCTTCACCTTGCCGATGAAGACTTCGTCGGCCTGTGCATACTTCGGATGTTCGCCCGGCATGTAGAACGGTACGTAGACGATCGCCTGACCCAGGGGGCGCAGGTTCGAATATTCGACCAGCCCCGGAATATCCATATCGGGATCGTTGACGTTCAGCCAGAAATTCTCGGTCAGCGGCTTCTTCAGTTTCGCGATCACGCACACCACGGCAATGTTCTTCAGCGCGCCGAACTTCTGCAGCACATCCTGCGGCAGGTCCGGCATCACGCGCGGCACATAGGGCAGCGGTATCGTGCTGACCACCTTGTTGAAGGGCTCGAAGCCGGCGGCCGTCTCGATGCCGGTCACGCGCGCGCCCGCCATGCGCACGCGCTGCACGGCTGACTGCAGCCGGATCTCGCCGCCGTGGCGCTCGATGTCGGCCTTCAGCGCCTCGAGCAGCGTGGTCGAGCCGCCATCGAGATAGCCGAGCTTTTCGCGGAACAGGTCGTAGCGCGAACGCCCGATGCGGCGGATGCGGCTCCAGATCCATGCGGCCGACAGGTTGTCCTTGTAGTCGTAGAACTTGTAGTCAAACAGCCGCCGCCACAAGACTTCCCACGCTTCGTCGCCGACCCAGCGCCGGATCCAGCCGGTGGCCTCGACATGATCGAGCGGCTTCCAGTCGTTGCGCTTCGTGCTCAGGAACGCATGCAGCCCGTAGCGGAACTTCGCCGGCAACGACAGGCCGCGGAACTTCAGCAAGGCGACCGGATTGCCCCAGGGCTGCACCCGGCGCCGGTGCCAGTAGCCCATCTTCGTCTCGACCCAGCGCATCTTGTGCGCGATGCCCAGTTCGTCGAGCACCTGCAGGAAAGCATGGTCTGACGTGCAGTGAAAGTGGTAGTAGCGCTCGATGGAAAGACCGTTGAAGTCGAAGCAGGCGGTCATGCCGCCAACGCGGTCGTCGGCTTCGAACACCACGGGGCGATGGCCGTCGCGCGCGAGCTGGTAGGCCACGGCTAGCCCCATCGGGCCGGCGCCGAGCACGGCGATGCGCTGGTTGAGCGAGCTCATCAGAACTCCAGCAGGACCCGGCTGTAGGTCGGGTCGCAGAAAGTTTCGCGGATGGCCGCGGAGAACGGCGTGTTCTTCACGCCGAAGATGCCGGGCCAGTCGATGACCTCGAACTCGTCCTTCGCCACCAGCGCCTCGAGCTGCTGGGTGGTGAACGGCGGGTTGGCGTCGAAGCGGCTCCATAGCCAGAGCAGCGCATGGAACAGACCGTAAGGAATGTTAAGGATCATCATGCGCGCGCCGGTGGCGCGGCGGATCTCGCGGATGATGTCGATGTAGTCCACCTTCTCGTGGCCGGAGATGTTGAAAGTGCCGTCGGCGATCCGGTTCTCGATGCAGCTGATGATGATGCCGCAGAAATCGCCGACGTACAGCGGCTGGCGCATGTAGCGGCCGTTGCCCGGCACCGGGAATACCGGCACTTTCTGCATGAAGCGCGACAGCCAGCCGAGATGCTTGCGGTCGAACCAGCCGAACATCAGAGTCGGGCGCAGCACCGGACAGGCGATGCCGCTGTCGCGCACCATCGCTTCCTGGGCCTTCTTGGTGTTGGTATAAAAATCGTCGGCCACCGATTCGATCACCGAGGAGCTGATATGTACCAGCTGCTCGACCTTGCCGTCTCGGATCGCGTCGAGCACGTTGCGGGTGGATACCAGATTGTTGCGCTCGAAATCGCGGTATTCATTGCCGCCGATCTGCGCCTGCAGCATCACCACCGCGCGCGCCTGCGCAAAATGGCACTGCCAGTCGCCGCGCTCGGCGAGGTCGGCGTGTTCTATCGTCAGCTCAGGGTGCATGCGGCGCAGCACCTCGAGGTTGGCGCGGTGCTTGTCGAGCACGACGAGGTTTGTGTAGCCGCGCGCCTTCAGGCGGGCGACAAGGTTCTGCCCGACGAGGCCGGCGCCGCCGGGGAGGATGATTTTTTGGGTGAGGCTCTCAGTGTTCATTGCGGGCTGTCGGTTAAACATGGCGGATGTCGCTGCGCTCAATCCGCCCTACGATTCAGGATGGGGCTGCTGCTTTCGGCGTGGCGGATTTCGCTGCGCTCTATCCGCCCTACGATTCCGGCTGGGGCTGCTGCTTTCGACGTGGCGGATTTCGCTGCGCTCTATCCGCCCTACGATTCCGGCTGGGGCCGCTGCTCTCGGCGTGGCGGATGTCGCTGCGCTCTATCCGCCCTACGGACCACCCGAGACACCGTAGGGCGGATAGAGCGCAGCGAAATCCGCCATCAACGCCTGGATCAAATATCCATCCGGTTAAAAACAAACCGCGGCAGATGCCGGATCACCATCATGATCAGCCGCCACTTCGCCGGCGCGTACACGACCGGCGCGCCGGCCGCGATGCCGTCGATGATGCATTGCGCGACCGCCTCCACCGGCGCCAATCCGCGCGGCGGCAGATGCGCTGTCATCGGCGTGGCGGTCGGGCCGGGCTTGACCAGCACCAGCTTCAGCGGTCCGCGCGCAAAGCGGTGCTGCATGCCCTGCAGGTAGCGATCGACAAGGCCCTTGGCCGCACCGTACGCGTAATTCGACTTGCGGCCGCGGTCGCCGGCCACCGAGCCGATCACGGCAATCGTGCCGCCCGTGGTCTGCATCATGCCGGCGAAGGCTTCGGCGAACAGCGCCGGCGACACACCATTGACCAGCAGCGCCTGCTGCGCGGCCGATAGATCGCGTTCGCAGGCGGTCTGGTCCGGCAGGTTGCCATGCGCGATCAGTACGATGTCGATGCGCCCTTCGGCGGCAATGCGCCCGGCCAGTTCGCCGATGGCGGCCGGATCGTCAAAACGGGCTTGCAGCGCCTGTACCTGCGATTGCGGACTGCGCACGCGCAGATCGTCGGCCACGCGCTGTACGCGCGTCAACTCGCGGCCGACCAGCACCAGCGACACCGGCTGGCGCGCCCACAGCCGCGCGCAGTGCTCGGCGATGGCGGAGCTGGCCCCGATGATGACAATCTTCTGCATACTCGTCGTGCCTTCTCTCATGAGCCCATCAGCCGGCGCGACATGGCCGAGCTGATACCCGGGTCGCGATGCGGCAAAAATTCCGGCAGGCGCGGATAGCCTGCCTCGAACAGTTCGCGCGGCATACGCGCATCCTTGGCCGGGTACAGCCGTCCGCCGGTCTCGCGCACAATCGCATCGAGCGACGCGAACAGCGCTTCGGTGTGCTCGCCGCGGTTCGGAAAATCCAGCGCCAGCGTGACGCCGGGCCGGGCAAAACTCAGCATGCCGAGCGGCTCGCGCTCGCCGAAGGTCTTCAGCACCGCGAGGAAGGATCCCATGCCGGCACTTGCGATCGTTTCCAGCATCGCCTGCACGCCGAGCTTGCCGGCGGCGCGCGGCAGCGCGCACTGGTACTGGTAGAAGCCGCGCGGTCCGTAGATGCGGTTCCACTCGAGCAGGTTGTCGAGCGGATGAAAGAACTGTTCGTAGTGTTCGATGCGCGTGGCGCGCGTGCGCTGCATCGCATGGTAGACGGCGTTGAACGGACGCAGCGACAGCCGGTTCACCAGCGACACCGGCGGATCGAAAGGAACGCGGCGGCTGGCGCGCGGCGGCGGTTCGCGCAGCCCGGCATCGGTCGGGTTGGCGCGCAGGAAGATGCCGCGGCCGCTGCGGTTAAGGCAATCGATCCACGACACCGTGTGCTCCCAGCCGGCTTCCGACGCGTCGGCCAGGTCGAAGAATTGCGCGAGGTCGCGGTAGGGCAGGGTCTCGATACACAGCCAGGGCCCGGGCACGCGGCGCAGCCGGATCTCGGCCTCGACGATCACGCCGGTCAGGCCCAGCCCGCCGACAGTTGCGGCAAACAAGGGTTGGCCCGGCACGCAGCGCGCGAGGCTGCCGTCGGTGCGTGCCAACGAGAAGGCCGCGACATGGTCGCCGAAGCTGCCGTGCAGATGATGGTTCTTGCCGTGGATGTCGTTGGCGATCGCGCCGCCCACGGTCACCAGCTGCGTGCCGGGCACGACAGGCAGCATCCAGCCGCGCGGCACGCACAGGCGCTGGATGTCGCGCAGCAGGACGCCGGCTTCGCAGCGCAGCAGGCCCTGCTGTTCGTCGAAGCCGATGAAGCGGTCAAGTGCGGTCGTGTTCCACAGCAGGCCGCCCGGGTTCAGGCCAACGTCGCCGTAGCTGCGGCCCATGCCCCAGGCCAGGCCCGGGTGGTCGGTGGCCAGCTGGCCCGCGACGCGCGCCCGGTCGGACAGGCCGAGCATCCGGTGCTCGTGCCGGCCGAGCCGGCCCCAGGCGCTGACGGCTACCACGTCCAGCCCCGCGAACCGAGCAGCAGCACGGCGACGAAGGCGGCGCCTGCGGCAAGGCTGGCGCGGTCGCGCACTGCGAACAGCAGCGGATCGTCGTGCATCTGCCCGCGGTGCGCCTTCATCCAGATCCAGCTGATCCAGAACAGCATCACCGGCACCGCGCACCACATGAATTCGGGCGAGCGATACAGGCGCAGCACGGCGTCGCTGTTGAGGTACAGCGCCAGCACCACCACGGCCGAGTAGCCGGACATGATGCCGAGGCTCTGCACCAGCGGCGCGTCGGCCGTCAGGTAGCCGCGGCCATGCGCACGCTCGCGGCCGATGCTGGCCTGCACGTCGAGCTCGGCATAGCGCTTGACGAAGGCCAGCGACAGGAACAGGAAGGCCGAGAAGGCCAGCAGCCAGAACGACATCGGTATGCCGGCCGCTGCCGCGCCGGCAATGATGCGCAGCGCATACAGCAGCGCCAGCACGAGGCAGTCGACGATCACGAGCCGCTTGAGCCCCCATGAGTAGGCGCAGGTCACCACGAAATAGACAGCCAGCCAGCCGAGAAAGGCGCTGCCGACCGGCAGCGCGAGCAGGAAGCCGGCCGCCAGCAGGAAGGGGGCGGCGATCACGCCCCACGCCACCGGCACCCGGCCGGCGGCAAACGGGCGGCGGCGCTTGCGCGGATGATGGCGGTCGCTGTCGAGGTCGAACAGGTCGTTGGCGACATACACGGTAGACGCGCACAGGCTGAACGCGAGAAAGGCCAGCAGCAGGCGCGTGGCGAGGCCGGCGTCGGGCACGATGTGCGCAGCCATCGGCGCCATGAACAGTAGCAGGTTCTTCATCCACTGGTGCACGCGCAGCACGCGCGCCAGCGTGCCGAGGTCGGGCGCGTGCGGCGCGAAGGAGGTATCGATATCGCAGCATTCGCGCGCGGCGCGCTGCACGGCCGGGGCCGCGTTGACGACCACGGCACGGCGCGCGCGGCGCCAGACCTTGAGGTCGGTGCGTGCATTGCCGGCATAGTCGAAACCGCCGGCGCCGAAACGGCGCTCGAGCGCCTCGGCCTTCTGCTGTCCGCCGAGATTGGTCCGGCCGTCGCTGGCCAGCACCTCGTCGAAGATGCCGAGGTGGGAGGCGACGGCATCGGCGATACTGCGGTCGGCGGCGGTGCAGAGGACGAGCCGGCGGCCCTGCGCGCGCTGCGTGGCGAGCCAGTCGAGCAGCTGCTGGTTGTACGGCAGCGCGGCCGGATCGAAGCGCGACAGCCCGGCCAGCCGCTGCTTGACCTCCGCCCTGCCCTGCAGCAGCCAGAACGGCAGCTGCAGCAAGGCCAGCGGCCGCTCGCGCAGCGCGCGCAGCGCCGCCTCGTGCAGCGTATCGGTCTGGACCAGCGTGCCGTCGAGGTCGACGGCGAGCGGGATGGGGTTCAAGGCATTGTCCTCATGCGGCTGGACGCGCGCGTATTGTAATTCACCGCCCCGCTCTGAAAACAGCAGGCCGCCGACCCTCGCGGGAACGGCGGCCTCGGGGCGCGGGCGCCTACCGCTGCACCGCGTCCACCACCGCCAGCGCGGTCATGTTGACGATGCGGCGCACGGTGGCCGACGGCGTCAGTATGTGCACCGGGCGGGCGCAGCCGAGCAGGATCGGGCCGATGGCCACGCCGTTGCCGGCGGCGACCTTGAGCAGGTTATACGCGATGTTGGCCGCGTCGATGTTCGGCATCACCAGCAGGTTGGCGTCGCCCTTGAGCGGGGTGTCGGGCATCGTGCCGCGCAGCAGGCCGGCATCGAGCGCGGTGTCGCCGTGCATTTCGCCGTCGACCTCGAGGTCCGGCGCGCGCTCGCGGATCAGGGCCAGCGCGGCGCGCATCTTCTGCGCCGACTCGTTGCTGCTGCTGCCGAAGTTCGAGTGCGACAGCAGCGCCGCGCGCGGATGCAGGCCGAAGCGCTTCATTTCCTCGGCGGCCATGATGGTGATCTCGGCCAGTTGCTCGGCGCTGGGGTTGTCGTTGACATGGGTATCGACCAGCACCACCTGCCGGTCCTGCAGCACCAGCGCGTTCATCGCCGCGTAGGTGTTCACGCCGGCACGCTTGCCCAGCACCATGTCGATGTAGTGCAGATGCAGGTCGGTGCTGCCGTAGGTGCCGCAGATCATGCCGTCCGCATCACCCTTGTGGATGGCCATCGAGCCAATCAGCGTGTGGCGGCGGCGCATCTCGAGCTTGGCCCACTGCTCGGTGACGCCCTTGCGGCGCCCCATCTGCAGGAAGGTTTCCCAGTACGAGCGGTAGCGGTCGTCCTGCTCGGGATTGATGGTGTCGAAATCGACGCCCGGGCGCAGGCGCAGGCCGTAGCGCTCGATGCGCTGCGACAGCACGGCGGGACGGCCGATCAGCGTGGGGCGCGCGAGGCCCTCGTCGATCACCACCTGCACCGCGCGCAGCACGCGCTCTTCTTCGCCTTCGGCGAAGACGATGCGCTTCCTGTCAGCCGGCGCCTTCTTCGCGATGGCGAACACCGGCTTCATGAAGCTGCCGCTGTGGTAGACGAACTGCTGCAGGCGGTCCGTGTAGGCCGCCATGTCGCGGACCGGGCGCAGCGCGACGCCGGACTGCTCGGCGGCGCGCGCCACGGCCGGCGCGATCTTCAGCATCAGGCGCGGGTCGAAGGGTTTCGGAATCAGGTATTCCGGGCCGAACGACAGGTTGGTCACGCCGTACGTGGTGGCCACCACGTCCGACTGCTCGGCCTGCGCCAGCTCGGCGATCGCGTGCACGGCGGCGATTTCCATCTCGCGCGTGATGGTGGTCGCGCCGCAGTCGAGCGCGCCGCGGAAAATGTACGGGAAGCAGAGCACGTTGTTGACCTGGTTCGGATAGTCCGAACGGCCGGTGGCGATGACGGCGTCGTCGCGCACCTCGCGCACTTCCTCGGGCAGGATCTCGGGCGTCGGGTTGGCCAGCGCCAGCACCAGCGGACGCGGCGCCATCTGGCGCACCATGTCCTGCTTGAGCACGCCGCCGGCCGACAGGCCGAGGAAAATGTCGGCGCCCGGAATGACTTCGGCCAGCGTGCGCGCTGCCGTGTCCTGCGCGAAGCGTTCCTTGTCCGGGTCCATCAGCTCGGTGCGGCCCTTGTAGACGACGCCGGCGAGGTCGGTGACGGTGATGTTCTCGATCGGGAAGCCCAAGTCGACGATCAGGTCGAGGCAGGCCAGCGCGGCCGCGCCCGCACCGGACACCACCAGCTTGCAGTGCCTGATATCCTTGCCGACCACTTTCAGTCCGTTCAGGATGGCGGCGCCGACGATGATCGCGGTGCCGTGCTGGTCGTCGTGGAAGACCGGGATCTTCATCCGGTCGCGCAGCTTGCGCTCGATGTAAAAGCACTCGGGCGCCTTGATGTCCTCTAGGTTCACGCCGCCGAACGTCGGCTCGAGCGCGGCGATGATGTCGCACAGCTTGTCGGGGTCGGTCTCGTTGATCTCGATGTCGAAGACGTCGATGCCGGCGAATTTCTTGAACAGGACGCCCTTGCCTTCCATGACCGGCTTGGCGGCCAGCGGGCCGATGTTGCCGAGGCCCAGCACGGCGGTGCCGTTGGTGATGACGGCGACCAGATTGCCGCGTGCGGTGTAGCGGAAGGCGTTCGACGGTTCGGCGGCGATTTCCTCGCAGGCCGCAGCCACGCCGGGCGAGTAGGCCAGCGCGAGGTCGCGCTGGTTGGTCAGTTGCTTGGTCGGCGTGACGCTGATCTTGCCGGGGGCGGGAAACTCGTGATATTCGAGGGCGGCCTGCCGGAATTGCTGGCGCACCTGGTCTTGTGTGTTGTCGGAATCCATGCTGGCGCAGCAGCGTCCGTGGGACGGGCTGTCTGGTGGCTGAAGAGGCTTGGATTCTAGCAGACAGCGCCGCAGGGCCACGGAGGGCTTGCTGTGCGCTGCGGTCAATTGACTGTTGACTGAAAAGCAGCTTCTGTACAATCCGCGCATGCCTTCCGAATTCGAACTGATCGCGCGCCATTTCACGCGCGCGCCGCCTGCCGGCGGCGCAGTCCTGCTCGGGGTGGGCGACGATTGCGCGCTGCTGACGCCGCCCGCAGGCGAGGCGCTGGCGGTATCGACCGACATGCTGGTCGAGGGCCGTCATTTTTTCCCCGGCACGGATCCCGAGGCGCTGGGCCACAAGGCGCTGGCGGTGAACTTGTCGGACCTGGCCGCGATGGGCGCGCGCCCGCTGGGCTTCACGCTGGCGCTGGCGCTGCCGGCCGCCGACGAGGACTGGGTCGCCGCTTTCGCGCGCGGCCTGCTCGCGCTGGCCGACACGCACGCGATCCCGCTGGTCGGCGGAGACACCACGCGCGGCCCGCTGAACCTGTGCATCTCCGTCTTCGGCAGCGTCGCGCCGGCCCAGGCGCTGCGGCGCGACGGCGCGCGGCCCGGCGACGAGATCTGGGTGTCGGGCGAACTCGGCGCCGCGCGGCTTGCCGTGGAAACACTGAACGGAAACGCGGACTTCGGGGCATTGCCCGACGCCGCCGCCCTGCGGCTGCACCGGCCGCAGCCGCGCCTCGGTCTGGGCCTTGCGCTGCGCGGCATCGCCAGCGCGGCGATCGATGTGTCCGACGGACTGCTCGGCGACCTGGCACACATCCTTGAACGCTCGGGGGTCAGCGCCGTCGTTGATGCCGATGCCGTGCCGGCAGGTAGTGCGCTGGCTTCGCTAGATCGCCCGCGCCGGCAGGCGTTCGCGCTCAATGGCGGCGACGATTACGAACTCTGCTTTACCGCGCCGGCCGGCCGGCACCAGCAGGTGATCGCCGCAGCAGGCGAGGCCGGCGTGCCGGTGACGCGCATCGGCCGCATCCTGCACGGCAGCGGCCTGCAGGTCGTCGATGCCACCGGCCAGCCGCTGGCCGTCGCTTCCCGCTCCTTTGACCATTTTGCCGAACCATGACGACACCCGTTCCCGATGTCTCCGTGCCGCGCCGCCCGATCCGGCCCGATGCGCGCTTCATGCTCGAGCATCCGGCGCACTGGCTCGCGCTCGGT
>JAMNXS010000021.1 GCA_023653025.1 Burkholderiaceae bacterium | reverse complement strand
TCGAGCAGATCGCGGCTCCCGAGCTGGAGGCCAAGATGCCTGTGCTGAACGAATTGCTGGGGGTCTGAGACCATGGAAATTTTTGGCATTCCGCTGGCGGCGCTGCTCGGCCAGCTTCTGCTGGGGCTGGTCAACGGATCGTTCTACGCGATGCTGTCGCTTGGCCTGGCCGTGATCTTCGGCCTGCTGAACGTGATCAACTTCGCCCACGGCGCGCTCTACATGATGGGTGCGTTCCTCGCATGGATGGGGCTGCAGTACTTCGGCATCAGCTACTGGGCGATGCTGGTCATCGCGCCGCTGCTGGTGGCCGCGTTCGGCATCGTCATCGAGAAGACGATGCTGCGCTGGCTGTACCGGCTCGACCACCTGTACGGGCTGCTGCTGACCTTCGGCATCACGCTGATGCTCGAAGGTGTGTTCCGCTCGTTCTATGGCGTCTCCGGCCAGCCGTTCTCGGTGCCCGACGAGCTGGCCGGCGCGACCGATCTCGGCTTCATGATGCTGCCGAACTACCGCGCCTGGGTAGTGGTGGCCTCGCTGGCCGTCTGTCTCGGCACCTGGTTCGTGATCGAGAAGACAAGGCTCGGCGCTTATCTTCGCGCCGGCACCGAGAACCCGAAAATGGTCGAGGCCTTCGGCGTCAACGTGCCGCTGATGGTGACGCTGACCTATGGCTTCGGCGTCGCGCTGGCCGGTTTTGCCGGCGTGCTGGCCGCGCCGGTGCTGCAAGTATCGCCGCTGATGGGCTCGAACCTGATCGTCACCATCTTCGCGGTGGTCGTCATCGGCGGCATGGGATCCATCCTCGGCTCGATCGTGACCGGCCTCGCGCTCGGCGTGATCGAGGGCATGACCAAGGTGTTCTACCCGGAGTTGTCGTCGACGGTGGTGTTCATCATCATGGCGATCGTGCTGCTGGTTCGTCCGGCAGGCCTGTTCGGCCGCGAGAAATAAGGAAAAAGCCATGTTGAAGAAAACGGCTTATGCCGCGGTGCTGCTCGGCGCGCTGGTCGCGCCCTTCTTCCTGTACCCGGTGCTGCTGATGAAGATCCTGTGTTTTGCGCTGTTCGCCTGCGCATTCAACCTGCTGATCGGCTTTACCGGCCTGCTGTCTTTCGGCCATGCGGCCTTCTTCGGCGGCGCGTCCTACATCACCGGCCATGTGCTCAAGGAGTGGGGCGTGCCGTTCGAGATCGGTCTCTTGATCGGTGTCGCCTTCGCCGCGGTCGCCGGCGTTGTCATAGGCGGGCTGGCCATCCGGCGCCAGGGCATCTACTTCACGATGATCACGCTGGCACTGGCGCAGATGCTGTATTTCGTCTTCCTGCAGGCGCCGTTCACCGGCGGCGAGGATGGCCTGCAGTCGGTCCCGCGCGGCAAACTGCTGGGCACGGTCGATCTCGGCAACGACTTGACGATGTATTTCGTCGTGCTCGCCATCGTCGTGGCGGCCTTCGCGCTGATCGTGCGCATTGTCCACTCGCCGTTCGGCCAGGTGCTGAAGGCCGTGCGCGAAAACGAGCCGCGCGCCACGTCGCTGGGCTACGATGTCGACCGTTACAAGCTGTTGGCCTTCGTGCTGTCGGCGGCGCTGGCGGGACTGGCCGGCGCGACCAAGGCGGTTGTGCTCGGCTTCGGCACGCTGACCGACGTACACTGGTCGATGTCGGGGCTGGTGGTGCTGATGACGCTGGTCGGCGGCATGGGCACGCTGTTCGGCCCGGTGCTGGGCGCCATCATCATCATCGCGCTGGAGAACAAGCTCGGCGATTTCGGCGCCTGGCTGGCCGAGGCGACCTCGGTCGAATGGTTCAATGCCATCGGCGAGTCGGTGACGATGGTCACCGGCCTGATTTTCGTAGTCTGCGTGCTCGCCTTCCGGCGCGGCATCATCGGCGAACTGGCAGCCCGCCTGCGCTGAGTCTGAACAGGAACTGTAAAATGAGCCATCCGCAATTTCACTGGCCGGACCCGCTGCTGCTGGACCAGCAACTGACTGCCGACGAGCGCATGGTGCGCGACGCTGCAGCCGCCTATTCGCAACAGCGGCTGCAACCACGCGTGCTTGAGTCCTTCCGCCACGAAAAGTTCGACGAGGGCATTTTCCGCGAGATGGGCGAACTCGGCTTGTTCGGCCCGACCATTCCGACCGAGTACGGCGGCGCCGGGCTGAACTACGTCAGCTACGGCCTGATCGCGCGCGAGATCGAGCGCGTCGACTCCGGCTTCCGCTCGGTGATGAGCGTGCAGAGCTCGCTGGTGATGGTGCCAATCTTCGAGTTCGGCAGCGAGGAGCAGCGGCGCAAGTATCTGCCGAAGCTGGCTTGTGGCGAGTGGATCGGCTGCTTCGGCCTGACCGAGCCGAACCACGGATCGGACCCCGGCAGCATGGAGACGCGAGCGCGCAGCGTGGACGGCGGCTACGAACTGACGGGTTCGAAGATGTGGATCACCAACAGCCCGCTGGCCGACGTATTCGTGATCTGGGCGAAGGACGACGAGGGCGACATCCGCGGCTTCATCCTCGAAAAGGGGATGAAGGGACTGTCGGCGCCCAAGATCCAGGGCAAGGTCGGCATGCGGGTGTCGGTCACCGGCGAGGTCGTGATGGACCGCGTGTTCGTGCCCGCCGAGAACCGGCTGCCCAATGTCAAGGGCCTCAAGGGGCCGTTCACCTGCCTGAACTCCGCGCGCTACGGCATCGCCTGGGGCGCGATGGGTGCGGCCGAGTTCTGCTGGCATGCGGCACGCCAGTACACGCTGGACCGCAAGCAATTTGGCCGGCCGCTGGCCGCCAACCAGCTGATCCAGAAAAAGCTGGCCGACATGCAGACCGAGATCGCGCTCGCGCTGCAAGGCTGCCTGCGGCTCGGCCGGATGAAGGACGAGGGCACGGCGGCGGTCGAAATTACGTCGATCATGAAGCGCAATTCGGCCGGCAAGGCGCTCGATATCGCCCGCACCGCGCGCGACATGCTGGGCGGGAACGGCATCAGCGACGAGTACGGCGTGATCCGCCATGTGGTCAATCTCGAGGTGGTCAATACCTACGAGGGGACGGCCGACGTGCATGCGCTGATCCTTGGCCGGGCGCAGACGGGGTTGCAGGCGTTTTTTTGAGGCGGTCAGGCAGGGCGTCGGCATGGCGGATTTCGCTGCGCTCTATCCGCCCTACGTTATGGTCATGCAGCTTGCGAGGCCGCAGGGCGGATAGAGCGCAGCGAAATCCGCCATCGCCGAATCACCGCACAGCCCACCGTATCACCCACGCCACCGCCCCGAGCGCCGCCACCGACAGCGCCCAGATCAGCACGAACCACCCCAGCTTTTGGAGCCGCTCGCGCATCAGTGATAGCCGCCGACAGCGTTCACCTTGCCGCGGAACACCCAGTATGAGTACGCGGTGTAGGCCAGGATGATCGGCAGCAGGACGGCCGCGCCGACCAGCAGGAAGGCCTGGCTTTCCGGCGGTGCGGCCGCATCCCACAGCGTGACCGACGACGGCACGATGTGCGGATAGAAGCTGATGCACAGGCCGATGAAGGACAGCACGAACAGGCCGAGCGACGCGATGAAGGGCATCAGCTCGTGCCGGTCGCGCAAGCCGACGAAGAGCGCGACCGCGCAGGCCGCCACCAGCGTCGGCACCGGCATCACGTAAAGCCCTTGCGGCCACGCGAACCAGCGCGCGCGGAAATGCTCATCGAGGAAAGGCGTCCACAGGCTGACGATGGCGATCAGCAGCAGCGTCAATGCGCCGCTGATCCATGCAAAGCGCACGGCCTTGTCCTGCACGTCGCCCTCGGTCTTGCAGATCAGCCAGGTCGCGCCCAGCAGCGCGTAGCCGATCACCAGCGCCACGCCGGTAGTGAGGCTGAACGGCGTGAGCCAGTCCCACCAGCCGCCGGCATAGGCACGGCCGGCCACCGGGATGCCTTGCACGAAGGCGCCGAGCGCGATGCCCTGGAAGAAGGCGGCTGCGGTCGAGCCGAGCATGAAGGCCCAGTCCCAGACGAACTTGCCGCGCTGCGTCTTCCAGCGGAACTCGAACGCCACGCCGCGGAATACCAGTGCCAGCAGCATTGCTATGATCGGTGCGTACAGCGCCGGCATGATGACCGCATAGGCCAGCGGGAAGACGGCGAACAGGCCGCCGCCGCCCAGCACCAGCCAGGTTTCGTTGCCGTCCCAGACCGGGGCGACGGAGTTCATCATCTCGTCGCGCGCGGCCTCTCCGTTGACGAACAGGAAGAGGATGCCGACGCCGAGGTCGAAGCCGTCGAGAATCACATAGGCCAGCACCGCAAAGGCGATCAGGCCGGCCCAGACCAGCGGCAGGTCGATATTGGCGAGCATCAGATCCTCCGATGGCCGGCAGCGATAGCCGGCGACGGCAGGATGCCGGCCGCGCGTATCGGTTCACGGGGCAGGCCGGGTTCGGCCGCTTCCGGCGGCTTGCCCATCAGCCGCAGGATGTAGAAGGTGCCGGCGCCGAACAGGGCGAAGTAGACCACGATGAAGGCCAGCAGCGAGCTGCCGACGGCCGGTGCATCGATCGCCGACACCGACTCGGCCGTGGTCAGCAGGCCGTACACGGTGTAAGGCTGGCGCCCGACCTCGGTCGTGATCCAGCCGGCGATCACGGCGACAAAGCCGCTCGGCCCCATTGCTACCGCCGCGCGATGCAGCCAGTGCGCATCGTGCAGCCGGCCGCGGGCGCGCACCCACAGGCTCCAGAGTCCGACGCCGAGCATGGCCATGCCGATGCCGACCATCACCCGGAAACTCCAGAACAGGATGCCGACCGGCGGTCGCTCCTCGGGCTTCCACTCTTTCAGGCCGCGCACCACGCCGTCGGGATCATGCGTGAGTATCAGGCTGCCGAGTTTCGGGATCGCGACCTTCGCATCGACGCGCTCCTCGGCGGCGTTCGGAATGCCGAACAGGATCAGCGGCGCGCCTGCATGCGAGTCGAAATGGCCCTCCATCGCCGCGATCTTCGCCGGCTGGTGCTCGAGCGTGTTCAGGCCGTGGAAATCGCCGGCCGCGATCTGCAGCGGCGCGGTGCAGACGATCATCCACATCGCCATCGAGAACATGGTTCTGGCGCCTTCATTGCCGGCGGCGAGCTTGCGCGCCCGGAGCAGGTGCAGCGCGCCGACCGCGCCGACCACGAAGGCGGTAGTCAGGTAGGCGGCGAGCAGCATGTGGACGAGGCGATACGGGAACGACGGGTTGAAGATGACCGCCATCCAGTCCTTCACGATGAACTGCCCAGCGTCGTTGAAGCCGTAGCCGGCCGGCGTCTGCATCCAGCTGTTGACCGATAGGATCCAGAATGCCGACATGAAGGTGCCGAGCGCCACCATCGCGGTGGCGAAGAAATGTAGCCGGGCGCCGACGCGCTCGCGGCCGAACAGCATCACGCCGAGGAAGCCGGCCTCGAGGAAGAAGGCCGACAGGACCTCGTAGCCCATCAGCGGGCCGAGCACGGGACCGACCTTGTCCGAAAACACCGACCAGTTGGTGCCGAACTGGTAGCTCATCACGATACCCGACACGACGCCCATGCCGAAGGCGACCGCGAAGATCTTCTTCCAGTAGTTGAACAGGTTCAGGTAGACCGCGCGGCCGGTGACGAGCGACAGGCCGTTGAGCACGGCGAGATAGCTGGCCAGACCGATCGAGAAGGCGGGAAAGATGATGTGGAAACTGACAGTGAAGGCAAATTGCAGTCGCGCCAGGGTCAGGGCGTCGAAATCCATCGGGTATCTCGGGTGGGTTCGTTGGGTGGTGAGTCGGTGCCGGCGAATGCGAGAAAGGCCTGGTGCGTGCTGAGGAAGATCCGGTCTTTCATGCGCTGACCCAGGGGTGTGGGGCGCAGACGGTCAAGTACGGGTCCCTTGACTTCGGAAAATTGCAGGCAGATGTTGCGTGACGCAAGGTCCTTCTCGAGATCGGTCAGGGCGCCCAGTGCGGTGGCATCGAGCTGGTTGACTGCCGACATGATCAACAGTATACCGCGAGTCTCCGGGTGGCTGGCGAGCAGGCTCTCGACCTTTTCCTCCAGCATGTGCGCGTTCGCGAAATACAGGCTCTCGTCGATCCGCAGCGCGATCAGGCCGGGTAGAGTCTCGACCTGCTGGCGGTCGATGTTGCGGAAGTGCTCGGTGCCCGGCACGCGCCCGACGACGGCCATGTGCGGATGGCTGCTGCGCCAGACCAGCACCGCCAGCGACAGCGCCACGCCGAGCAGGATGCCTTCCTCCACGCCCAGCAGCAGCACGCCGCCGAAGGTCAGCAGCAGCGACAGCGCATCGGCCTTGTCGTAGCGCCATGCCTGCCTGAGGGTATCGATATCGATCAGCGCCGTCACCGCAACGATGATGGTCGCGGCCAGCACCGTATGCGGCAGCGATTCGAACCAGCCTGTCATGCCGGCGATCACGATCGTCATCAGCATGGCCGACACGACGCCCGCAGCTGGCGTGTGCGCGCCGGCGGAAAAATTGACGACCGAACGCGCGAAGCCGCCGGTGACTGGGTAGCCGCCGGAGACGGCGCTGGCGATGTTGGCCGCGCCGATGCCCAGCAGTTCGCGATCCGGACGGATCCGCTCCCCGCGCTTGAGGGCCAGCGATTGCGCCACCGATACACTTTCGACGAAGCCGACCAGCGAGATCAGCAGCGCCGGCAGCCACAGTCCGTTCAACTGCGACCACCCCAGCGACGGCAGCCCGAGCGCCGGCAGGCCCGAGGGCACGGCGCCGACGACCGATACGCCGGCCGTGCGGTCCACGCCGGTCTGTGCGACGGCGACGGTGGCCGCGATGACCGCCGCCATCGGCGCCAGCCGGGACATCATCTGCGCCTGCTTCGACGGCAACCCGAGCGTCTCGAGCAGCGGCGCGAGGCGTCGCCGCGCGAACAGCAGGAAGGCGATCGCGGCGCCGCCGATCATGGCAGTCACGGGATTGATCCGGTCGATGGATGCGAGCAGCGCGGCGAGGGTATCGACGATGCTGCCCGACGGCAGCGGCACGCCCAGCAGCGATTTCAGCTGGCCGATGGCGATCAGTACCGCTGAACCGGAGATGAACCCGCTGATGACGGGATGGCTGAGAAAATAGGCGAGGAAGCCCATGCGCAGCAAGCCGGCGGCGAACAACATCAGGCCCGACAGCAGCGCCAGCAGCACCGCCAGTGCGATGTACTCGGCCGTGCCAGCGGTTGCCAGCGGCGCCAGTGCGCTGGCCGTCATCAGCGAGGCCACCGCGACCGGACCGACGGCCAGCGTCATGCTGGTGCCGAACATGGCATACGCGACCAGCGGCAGCACACTCGCATACAGGCCGACCTGCGGCGGCAGGCCGGCGAGCATCGCATAGGCGAGGCTTTGCGGGATCAGCATCACGGTGACGATCAGGCCGGCCGTGAGGTCGCCGCTGATCCACCGGCGTTGGTAGCGCCGGAGCCAGTCGGGCAGCAACACAAGCTTGTGCATGCCTCAGCTCCCCAGCGGGCGGGCGAGCCACTCGCGGCCCTTGAGCATCGCGTTCCAGTAGATCGCAGGCAGCAGGTCCTTTTTCAGAAGCCACGCCGATCGGCGCGCCACGGTGGGATCGAGCGGGAAGGTGGGCAGAAGCTTGCCGCCGAACCCGAACTCGGCCAGCACGATTTTGCCTTTTTCCACCGTGAGCGGGCAGGAGCCGTAGCCGTCATAGCGGGTCGGGAGTTCGCGTCCGGCGCGCAGCGCGAGCAGGTTCTCGGCCACCACCACGATCTGCTTGCGCGCGGCCGCCGCAGTCTTCGCGTTCGGCGACGAACAGGCGTCGCCGAGGCTGAACACATTCGGGTAGCGGACGTGCTGCAGCGTAAGCTGGTTGACGTCGACCCAGCCGTCGGCGTTGGCCAGAACGCTCTCGCGCACGACATCGGGTGCGGTCTGCGGCGGCACGACGTGGATCATGTCGAAGGCCTGCTCGACCTGCCGCACCTGGCCGTCGGCATCTTTTTCTTCGAACCAGGCCCGCTTCGCCGGCCCGTCGATGGCTACCAGGCGCGAGTTGAAATGCAGGCCCGCACCGTAGCGCTTCACGTAGGCCATCAGCGGCGGCACGAAGTCGGGGACGCCGAACAGCACCGCGCCGGCATTGTGGAAGCGGACGTCGATGTTTTTCAGCACGCCCAGCTTCTCCCACTCGGAGCAGGACAGGTACATCGCCTTCTGCGGCGCGCCCGCGCATTTGATCGGCATCGGCGGCTGCGTAAAGATCGCCTTGCCCGGCTTCATCGAGCGCACCAGCGACCACGTATAGGGCGCGAGGTCGTAGCGGTAGTTCGAGGTGACACCGTTCTTGCCGAGCGTTTCGACGAGCCCGGGAATGGCCTCCCAGTCCAGCTTCAGGCCCGGCGCGACCACGAGGTACTGATAGCTGACCGGATTGCCGCGGTCGATCAGCACTTGCCGCTTTTCCGGATCGAAGCCGGTCGCGGCCGCCTTGATCCAGGTGACGCCTGCCGGCATCACGGCGGCCATCTCGCGCACGCTGTCGGCCGCCTCGAATTCGCCGGCGCCGACCAGCGTCCAAGCGGGCTGGTAGTAGTGCTTGTCGGCGGGTTCGATGATCGCGATCTGCAGGTTGGGCTGGCGCTTCTTCAGGCTTGCCGCCAGCCCGATGCCGGCGCTGCCGCCGCCGACGATCACGATGTCATGACTGTCGCCCCACTGGCAGGCGCCGGCGGAGGCGGGCGCAGCGGCCGGCGCGCTGCCACGCCCGCTGGCCATGCGGAACAGGTTCTGCGAGCGCGCGCCGCTGCGGCAGAAAGCCAGCACCGGTTTCGGCGACGTCGCCAGCAGTTCGGCGAAGCGTCGCGCCTGCGGTTCGGTGATCTGGCCACTGACCACCGGCAGATACGCATAGCGCAAGCCCGCGGCTGCCGCTGCGGCTTCGATCTCGGCGCTGGTCGGCTGCTCGATACCGCCCTCGCCATCAGGGCGGTTGTTGATCAGGGTGCGGTAACCGAGGGCGGCGATGTGCGCGACATCGGCCGGACTGATCTGCGGCGCGCTGGCGAAGTGGTCGGTGTGGCGGGTAGGGCTGACGGCCATGAACTGTCCTCCTGTGAGGTAAATCCGGAATCGCTGATGTCGGTTGGCAGATCCCGGCTGGCGGATCTCTGGCTATGCCGTCGGGTCGGATGCGCCGGGTCGAGCGCGTTGATACATTATATTGACTTACAAATTATAAGTCAATATAATGTATCAACGTTAATTGACCCAGCAAGGAGATACGCAATGACTGCTACTGCTGCTGCAGCCCCCCGGCCCCGGGTGCATGGAATTTTCGATCCGGCCACGTGGACCGTGACCTACATCGTGTACGAGAAGGAAGGATCGCCGGCAGCGATCATCGACTCGGTGCTCGACTACGATCCGAAGTCCGGACGGACCCGAACCGACTCGGCCGACAAGGTGATTGCCTTCGTCAAGGAGAAGCGGCTGTCGGTCGAGTGGATCCTCGAGACGCATGCGCATGCGGACCACATCACCGCCGCCCCCTACCTGAAGCGGGCGCTGGGCGGCAAGACCGCCATCGGCGACCACATCACGGCCGTGCAGCAGGTATTCAAGGGCATCTTCAACCTCGAGCGGGCATTTTCGACGGATGGGCGGCAGTTCGATCACCTGATGCAGGAGGACGAGACCTTCCACATCGGCGACCTCACCGGGCGCGTGATCTACGTGCCCGGGCACACGCCGGCCTGCGTGGCCTACCAGATCGGCGATGCGGTGTTCGTCGGCGACACGCTGTTCATGCCGGACGTCGGCACGGCCCGTTGCGATTTCCCCGGCGGCGATGCCCGGACCCTGTACCGCTCGGTAAAGAAGATCCTCGCCCTGCCGCCGCAGACCCGTCTGTTCATGTGCCACGATTACCCGCCGAACGACCGGCCGGTCGTTTTCGAGACCACGGTCGCCGAGCAGCGCGCGAAGAACATTCACGTGCACGACGGGGTGAGCGAGGACGCGTTCGTCGCGATGCGCACCGCGCGCGACGCGACGCTGGAGATGCCGGTGCTGATCCTGCCGTCGGTGCAGGTCAACATCCGCGCCGGCGAGATGCCGCCGAAGGACGAGAACGGGGTGGCGTACCTGAAGATTCCAGTCAACGCCTTGTGATGGGAGCGGCGGGTTGCAACAAACAAAAACCCCGGCCAGGTCACCCTGCCGGGGTTGGTCTTTCGGGCGAACCGGCTTAGCCGAAATTCTTTGCCACGAAATCCCAGTTCACGAGATTCCACCAGTTCTCGACATACTTCGGGCGCGCGTTGCGGGTGTCGACGTAATACGCGTGCTCCCAGACGTCGCAGGTCAGCAGCGGGGTGTCGCTGCCGGTCAGCGGCGTGCCGGCGTTCGAGGTGTTGACGATGTCGACGCTGCCGTCGCCTTTCCTGACCAGCCATGTCCAGCCGGAGCCGAAGTTGCCGACGCAGGATTTGGTGAACTCTTCCTTGAACTTGTCGAACGAGCCCCATTTCGTATTGATCGCGTCAGCCAGCGCGCCGGCCGGCGCACCGCCGCCGTTGGGCTTCATGCCGTTCCAGTAGAACGTGTGGTTCCAGACCTGCGCCGCGTTGTTGAACACGCCGCCGCTCGAACTCTTGACGATCTCCTCGAGCGACTGGCTCTCGTGCGGCGTGCCCTTGATCAGGTTGTTCAGGTTGGTGACGTAAGCCTGATGGTGCTTGCCGTAGTGATATTCGAGCGTCTCTTTGGAGATGTGCGGCGCGAGGCCGTCCATCGGGTAGGGCAGCGGGGGCAGCGTATGTTCCATGCGTTCTTCCTTTCCGTTTTGCTGGGGTCTGTTGAGATGGACTGCGGGTGTCTTTGCCCAGCCGGCATTGTAAGGGTGTTATCGCTTCCTTGCTCCGCCCGTCGGTGGCAAAGGCGCTCAGTCGAGGCCCGGCAGGGACTCGACCGCATCGACGCGGATCCGCGCCCGGCCGCCGGCCACGGTCACGGTCAACTGCTGCGGCGGATGCAGCCGCTCGGTGTCGCGTATCACGTTGCCGTCGCCGTCCTGCAAAATCGCATAGCCGCGCTCGAGCGTGCGCTGCGGCGCCAGCAATTCCAACTGGGCGCGCAGCGCGGCCTGCCGATGTCCGAGCTCGGTGCGGCGGTTGTCGAAGGCGGTGCCGAGCCTCGCCGCGCAGGCATCGATCCGCGCCCGGCTCACGCGCGGATCGGGCAGCGCGTGCCGCAGGCGCTCGCGCTGACGCTCGAGCGCATGACGCGCGGTCGCCAGCGGCACGGCGGTCGCATGCTGCAAGCGCCGCTGCAGCCCGTCCAGCCGCATGCGCTGCTGCCTCAAGGCAGCGGCCGGGCTGTGCAGCCGGGAGGCCAGCCAGTCGAGGGACTGCGCGAGGTCGTCGAGTTGCCGGCCGAGCGCGTCGCCCAGATCCTGCCCATGCTGCGCGACCCGCGCCAGCCAGTCGGCCGTCGGCGTCGCCGCCAGTTCCGCGGCCGCTGTCGGCGTCGGCGCGCGCAGGTCGGCGACGAAGTCGGCGATCGTGAAATCGGTCTCGTGCCCGACGCCGGAAATGACCGGCATGCGGCAGCAGGCAATGGCGCGCGCGACTTTTTCATCGTTGAACGACCACAGATCTTCCATGCTGCCGCCGCCGCGGCCGACGATCAGAACGTCGCATTCGGCCCGGCGTGATGCGGTGCCGATCGCGTCAGCAATCCGCTCGGCTGATCCCTCGCCCTGCACGGCAGCCGGGTAGAGAATCAGCTGCACATGCGGCGCGCGGCGCCGGAAGGCGGTGATCAGGTCGCGCAGCGCGGCCGCCTGCGGGCTGGTCACGAGTCCCACCGTGCGCGGGAACACGGGCAGGGTGCGCTTGCGGGCCGGATCGAACAGCCCCTCAGCCTCCAGCCGAGCCTTCAATCGCAGGAATGCCTCGAACAGGTTGCCGATGCCGGCCTTGCGCATCGCCTCGACATTCAGCTGGAAGTCGCCGCGCGCCGCGTACAGCCCCACCGTGGCCCGCACCTCGACCTTGTCTCCCTCGCGCGGGGCAAAATCGACGGACTGGGCGCGGCTGCGAAACATCACCCCCCGCACCTGCGCATTGGCGTCCTTGAGCGTGAAGTACCAGTGGCCGGAGGCGGCGCGCGTGAAATTCGAGATTTCGCCGGCAATCCAGGTCAGCGGAAAGCTGCGCTCGAGCAGCCGGGCGACCGCCTGATTGAGTTGCGATACCGTTAGTATTTCCGCACTGGGTTTGTCGAGGATCATCTGCGTTCCCAAGCTTTCTGCGGCGAATCTGTCAGGCTTTCCACAAAGTTACCATGAGGGAATAATGCGATCGACATCGGCGCGTACGGCAAAAAAATAGTTCTTAAGTGATTGATTTTAAAGCGGAAATCTTTCCTGCCCGATTCTGAGGCAATTGCGGAAAATGCTTAGAAATCAAGGACTTTTCGACGCGCGTGGCGGCTTTCCCACAAAGTTATCCACAGCGAAGGTGGACAAACCGGGGTGACTGTCCGGTCAACGGCTCTGCGTTTGGTCAATCGTGCATCATTGCCGCCCCGACCCTGCCTTGCCTTGCTCGCAGAAGATGAAGCGGATACAGTCGCAGGCTGCCATTTCATGACCCCGGAGCAAGCGCGTGTTTGCATTGATTCAAGCGGCAGGCTGGCCGATCTGGTTCCTGCTGGCCGCCTCTGTCGTCGCCGTCACGATCATCGTCGAGCGGCTATTGTACTTGCGGCCTGCCCGCATCGCGCCGCCGACCCTGCTCGCCGAAGCGCTCGACGTGGCGCGCCAGGGCCCGGTCAGCGACGAAGTCATCGCACAACTCGAGCAGAACTCGCCGCTGGGCCGCGTGCTGGCGGCCGGCATGCGCAACCTGGGCACGCCGCGCGAGGCCATGCGCGATGCCATCGAGGAAGCCGGACGCGCGGCAGCGCACGCGCTCGAGCGTTACCTGACCGCGCTGGGTACGGTGGCCACGCTGGCGCCGCTGCTCGGCCTGTTCGGCACTGTGGTCGGCATGATCGAGCTGTTTGGCGCGCAGGAGATCACGGGCGCCGACCCGCTGAAGGTGGCGCACGGCATCTCGGTGGCCTTGTACAACACCGCTTTTGGCCTGGCCGTCGCGATGCCGGCGTTGCTGTTCCACCGCCATTTCCATGCGCAGGTCGACAGTCTCGTGCTCGATATGGAGCAGCAGGCGCTGCAGTTCGTCGACCGCATGGCGGGCCGCTGAGATGCGCTTTCGCAGCGAGCGCCACCGCGACCGGCCCGAGGTGAACCTGATCGCGTTCATCGACGTGCTGCTCGTGATCCTGATTTTCCTGATGGTCAGCACCACCTTCAGCCGCTTCAGCGCGCTGCAGGTGAGCCTGCCCACCGCCGGCGAGCGGCAGTCGGCGCTGCCCGCGTCGGTGGCCGTCGCGGTCGACGCCGACGGCCGCTTCGCGGTCGACAACCGCCGCATCGAGGCGCGCGACCCGGCTGCGCTGGCGCTGGCCCTGAAAGATGCGGCCGGCACCAACCCGGATTGCGTCGTCGAGATCCGTGCCGACGCCATGGCCTCGCACCAGTCGGTCGTGAATGTGATGGAGGCCGCGCGCCTCGCCGGTCTGCCGAAGCTGGTGTTCGCGACCCAAGCCGCGCCCGCTTCCCGATGAATCGCGCCCGCTTCGCGATGAGCCGCCCCCGGCTGCGATCATTTGCCGAGAGCGTGCTGCTGCGCGCATGGCAGCGCCGCGGGGCGCTGGCATGGCTGCTGCTACCGTTGTCGCTGGTCTACCGTGCGCTGGTGGCAGCGCGCCGTGCGCTGTTCGCTGCGGGCGTGCTGCGGCAGGTGCAGATGCCGGTGCCGGTTGTCGTGGTCGGCAACCTGTTCGTCGGCGGCACCGGCAAGACCCCGCTGGTCATCTGGCTGGTCGGGCAGTTGCGCGCGCGCGGGTTCACGCCTGGCGTGGTCGCGCGCGGATATCGCGCCAGCGTCGGACACGCGACCGAGGTCGGCGCGGCCAGTTCTCCACTCGAAGTCGGCGACGAGCCGCTGCTGGTGGCGCAGAAGACGGGCGCGCCGGTGGTCGTCGGCCGGCAGCGCGCGGCGGCTGCTCGCCGTCTGCTCGCAGCGCACCCGGAGGTCGATGTCATCCTCGCCGACGATGGCCTCCAGCATTACGCGCTGGCGCGGCAGGTGGAAATCGCGCTGTCCGACGCTCGCGGCCATGGCAACGGCTGGCTGTTGCCGGCGGGGCCCCTGCGCGAGCCGGCATCGCGGCGCTGTGACTTCCGCGTCGTGAACGACCCGCGCGGCGCGCCGCCGGGCAGCTACGCGATGCGGCTCGTCGGCGACCATGCCGAACAGGTATGCGACCGGACGCAGCGCATGCCGCTGTCGGCGCTGCCGCCGGGCGCGCGGATTGCGGCTGCCGCCGGCATCGGTCATCCGCAACGTTTCTTCGACATGCTGGCCGCGCGCGGCGTGCGCCTGTCTGCCACGCTGGCGCTGCCGGACCACCATGATTTTTCGGTCGATCCGTTCGCCGCGCTCGAGGCGGACATCATCCTGATCACGGACAAGGATGCAGTAAAATGCGCACGCATCGCGACGCCCGCAGGCAACCCCCGGCTGTGGACCGTCCCGGTCACCGCCGTCGTGGACGGCGCGCTGGCCGACAACATCGTGGAGAAATTGCGTGGACACCCGACTGCTTGACATCCTGGTCTGCCCTCTGTGCAAGGGGCCGCTGAAATACGACAAGGACGCGCAGGAGCTGGTCTGCTCTCCCGACCGCCTTGCCTATCCGGTGCGCGACGGCACACCTATCCTGTGGGCCGAGGAAGCGCGCGACCTGAATGCGCCGGCCGTCAGCGAGCCGCCGCCTTCCCCCGCGGCCTGATGTCCTTTACCGTCATCATCCCGGCGCGCATGGCTTCGACGCGGCTGCCGGGCAAGCCGCTGGCCGACATCGGCGGCAAGCCGATGGTGGTGCGGGTTGCCGAGCGTGCCGCGCTGTCGCGGGCATCGCAGGTCATGGTCGCCACCGACCATGCCGACGTGCTCGCAGCCTGCCGCGCGCATGGTATCGATGCGCGCATGACGCGTGGCGACCACCCGTCCGGAACCGACCGCATCGCCGAAGTCGCAGCGGCCGCCGGCCTGGCTGCCGACGCGGTGATCGTCAATGTGCAGGGCGACGAGCCATTGATCGACCCCGCCCTGATCGACGCCTGTGCCGCACGCGTTGCGGCCGACACGCCGATGGCCACCGCCGCCCATCCGATCGACGACATCGCCGAGGTCTTCAATCCGAACGTGGTCAAGGTGGTGCTCGATGCGCGCGGCGACGCGCTGATGTTTTCGCGCGCGCCGTTGCCCTGGCATCGCGACGCCTTCGCGCAGGACCGCAGCCGCATGCCGGAGGACTATGCGCCGCTGCGTCATGTCGGCCTGTATGCCTACCGCCAGGATTTCCTGCAGCGCTATCCGTCGCTGACGCCGTCGCCGATCGAAGCCATCGAGGCGCTCGAGCAGTTGCGGGTGCTGTGGAACGGCTTTCGCATCGCCGTACACATTGTCCGGCAGGCGCCGGCGGCCGGCGTGGACACGCCGGACGACCTCGAACGGGTGCGTCGGTCATTTGCCGTTTGAGCAATCGCAAGAATTTTTGGCGGTTGCAGAAGGGCGCGCAATCTGTGGTAAGTTTCGGGCAAGCTAGTTATCAGAAAATACCGCCGCGCTGCTGGAGACGGCAGGTTCACAGGTATAAAAAACAGTAAAGGTTACACATGCGGCTCATCCTGCTGGGAGCGCCCGGTGCCGGCAAAGGCACCCAAGCGTCCTACATCAAAGAACGATTCAACATCCCGCAAATCTCGACCGGCGACATGCTGCGTGCCGCGGTCAAGGAAGGCACGCCGCTGGGCATCGCCGCCAAGAAGGTGATGGACGCCGGCGGCCTGGTGTCGGATGACATCATCATCGGGCTTGTCAAGGACAGGCTGAAGCAGCCCGACTGCGCCAACGGCTATCTGTTCGACGGTTTTCCGCGCACGATCCCGCAGGCAGACGCGATGAAGGAAGCGGGCGTCACGATCGATTACGTGCTCGAGATCGACGTACCCGATGAGGCCATCGTCGAGCGCATGAGCGGCCGCCGTGTGCACCCGGCCTCGGGCCGGACCTACCACGTGACGTATAACCCGCCGAAAGTCGCCGGCAAGGATGACCTGACCGGCGAGGACCTGATCCAGCGCGACGACGATCGCGAGGACACGGTGAAGAAGCGGCTGGCGGTCTACCACGAGCAGACGGTGGTGCTGGTCGGCTACTACAACGACTGGGCCCGTTCCGGCACGCCGGGAGCGCCCAAGGTCCGGAAGATCGCCGGCGTCGGCGCGGTGGAGGAAATCCGCGACCGTGCCTTTGCGGCGCTGGCCGAATGACGTAGCAGACAAAGCGGACTTCGGGTCCGCTTTTTTCATGCTGCAGCCGAGCTGCGGCAGATCTGCAGCCCAGTGCGAGACCTCAAGTAAAGCCCGTACCAACGACACAGAACGAAAGCGGGCAAAGCGAAAAGTTTGTTGTAAACGGTCGTACCTGCCGGGACAAGGCGGGGCGGCCGCGTTTCAAAAAAACTGTCGTGAACTTTTGGAGGAGACAAATGGCATCAACAGGCTTGTGGTTCGCCGTGGTGTGCGGCGTCATCGCCGTGCTCTACGGACTCGTCTCGCGCAGCTGGGTTTTGGGCAAGGACCCCGGAAATGCGCGCATGCAGGAAATCGCAGCGGCCATCCAGGCGGGCGCGGCTGCCTATCTGGCCCGCCAGTACCGAACCATTGCGGTGGTCGGCGTCGTGCTGGCGATCCTGATCGGCATCTTTCTCGACCTGACGACCGCGATCGGCTTCGTGCTCGGCGCGGTGCTGTCGGGCGCCTGCGGCTTCATCGGCATGAACGTGTCGGTGCGCGCCAATGTGCGTACCGCGCAGGCAGCAACGCTGGGCATCGGGCCGGCGCTCGATGTCGCCTTCCGCGGCGGCGCCATCACCGGGATGCTCGTCGTCGGCCTCGGCCTGCTCGGCGTGTCGCTGTTCTTCTGGTTCATCGGCGGCCTCGCGCAGCCGGATTCGGCCACGCTCAAGCCGCTGCTCGGCTTCGCGTTCGGCTCCTCGCTGATCTCGATCTTCGCCCGTCTCGGCGGCGGCATCTTCACCAAGGGAGCCGACGTCGGCGCCGACCTGGTCGGTAAGGTCGAGGCCGGCATTCCGGAGGATGATCCGCGCAACCCGGCCGTGATCGCGGACAACGTCGGCGACAACGTCGGTGACTGCGCCGGCATGGCGGCCGACCTGTTCGAGACCTATGCGGTCACGCTGATCGCGACCATGGCGCTGGGCGCGCTGATGGTCGCCTCCGCGCAGGGGGCGGCAGTCATGTACCCGCTGGTGCTTGGCGGCGTGTCGATCATTGCGTCCATCATCGGCGTGATGTTCGTCAAGGCCCGGCCCGACATGAAGAACGTGATGCCGGCGCTGTATCGCGGGCTCGTTGTGTCCGGCGTGCTGTCGCTGATTGCCTTCTGGTTCGTGACCGCATGGATGTTCCCCGAGCCGGTGACGATGACCGGCGACCGGGTCGTGTCGGCCGGCGCGTTGTTCGGCGCCTGCCTGGTCGGCCTCGTGCTGACCGGCGCGATGGTGTGGGTCACCGAGTACTACACCGGCACCGACTACCATCCGGTCAAGCACATCGCGCAGGCATCGACCACCGGACACGCGACCAACATCATCGCCGGCATCGGCATCTCGATGAAGTCGACCGCCTGGCCGGTGCTGTTCGTCTGCGCCGGCATTCTGGTCTCGTACGCGCTGGCCGGCCTGTACGGCATCGCCGTGGCGGCCACCGCGATGCTGTCGATGGCGGGCATCATCGTCGCGCTAGACGCCTACGGTCCGATCACAGACAACGCCGGCGGTATCGCGGAGATGGCCGACCTGCCCGACAGCGTGCGCGACATCACCGATCCGCTCGATGCGGTCGGCAACACCACGAAGGCCGTGACCAAGGGCTATGCGATCGGCTCGGCCGGCCTTGCGGCGCTGGTGCTGTTTGCCGACTACACGCACTCGCTCGCCGATCGCGGCATTTCGATCCGCTTCGACCTGTCGGACCCGATGGTGATCGTCGGCCTGTTCATCGGCGGCCTGATCCCCTACCTGTTCGGCGCGATGGCAATGGAAGCGGTCGGCCGTGCCGCCGGCGCGGTGGTCGAGGAAGTGCGCCGCCAGTTCCGCGAGATCAGCGGCATCATGCAGGGCACCGCCAAGCCAGAGTACGGCCGGGCCGTCGATATGCTGACCGCGGCGGCCATCAAGGAGATGATGATTCCGTCGCTGCTGCCGGTGATCGTGCCCATCGTGGTCGGACTCGTACTCGGCCCGACCGCGCTGGGCGGCCTGCTGATGGGCACCATCGTTACCGGCCTGTTCGTCGCGATCTCGATGTGTACCGGCGGCGGCGCCTGGGACAATGCGAAGAAGTACATCGAGGACGGCTACCACGGCGGCAAGGGCAGCGATGCCCACAAGGCTGCGGTGACCGGCGACACTGTCGGCGACCCGTACAAGGACACGGCCGGCCCGGCGGTCAACCCGCTGATCAAGATCATCAACCTCGTCGCGCTGCTGATCGTCCCGCTGCTGACCGCGAAGGGCCTGATCGGATAAGCCCCGCTTCCGCGGATTTAAAGGCAGCTTCGGCTGCCTTTTTTGTTGGCGCGGTTATCATACGGCCACCTTGGGCTTACCTTTGACCAATCCATTTCAGACGGGAGAGAGCATGGAAATCAGGAACAACGTCTTCATCATCACCGGCGGCGCCTCGGGCCTGGGCGCGGCGACGGCGCGCATGATCGTAGAGGGTGGCGGTCAGGTCGTGCTGGCCGACGTGCAGGTGGAGGCGGGCGAGCAGCTGGCGGCCGAACTCGGCGGCAAGTTCCTGAAGTGCGACGTGACTTCCGAGGCCGACGGCAAGGCCGTGGTGGCGGCGGCCGAGGCCCTGGGCAAGCTGTCCGGCCTCGTCAACTGTGCCGGCGTGGCGCCGGCCGTCAAGACCGTCGGCAAGGACGGCGCCCATCCGCTGGAGGTGTTCCAGCGAGTGGTCAACATCAATCTGGTCGGCACGTTCAACATGTCGCGCCTCGCCGCCGAGGCGATGGGCCGCCAGCAGCCGAATGCCCACGGCGAGCGCGGCGTGATCATACACACCGCGTCGGTCGCGGCCTATGACGGCCAGATCGGGCAGGCGGCCTACGGCGCGTCCAAGGCCGGCGTGGTCGGCCTTACGCTTCCGATGGCGCGCGACCTGTCGCGTAACGGCATTCGCGTAATGACAATCGCACCCGGGATCTTCGAGACGCCGATGCTGCTCGGCATGCCGCAGGAGGTGCAGGATGCGCTGGGTGCGATGGTGCCGTTCCCGCCGCGGCTGGGCAAACCGGCCGAGTACGCCCACCTGGCGAAGACCATCATCGAGAACTGCATGATGAACGGCGAAACGATCCGTCTCGACGGCGCGATCCGGATGCAGCCCAAATAAGCCTGGTCCAAAGGCGCAATAGTCTCGCGCGGATCGCCCCAAGCGGCTTTCCTGCTGGTAATCTGCGGCCATGTCCATGCCGCCGAAGACCGCGCTCTTCCTGACTGGTGGCGGCGCTCGCGCCGCCTACCAGGTGGGCGTGCTGCAAGCAATTTTCTCACTGCTGAGCGAGACCGGCTGGCCGTCGGCGCGCAATCCCTTCGATATCGTCTGCGGCACGTCGGCCGGTGCGATCAATGCGACCGCCTATGCCTGCCGCGCCGATGATTTCGAAGCCAGCGTCAGCCACCTGCTCGGCATCTGGCGGGAACTGGAGGTCGAGCAGATTTACCGCGCCGATTCGATCGGGGTGATCCGGTCGGGCGCGCGCTGGCTGTCGCTGCTGTCGTTCGGATGGCTGCTGCGCAAATGGCATGCGCAGCCGCCGAACTCGCTGCTCGACAATGCGCCGCTGGTGAGCCTGCTCCATACGATGCTGGATTTGCCGCGGCTGGATGCAGCGCTCGATGCCGGCTGCCTGCACGCGCTGGCCGTGTCCGCGTCGTCGTATACGGCGGGGCGGCATGTCACTTTCTACCAGTCGCAGGAGGCGGTGCCGCCGTGGAGCCGCGCCCAGCGGCTGGCTGTTCCGCAGCAGATCGGCGTCGATCATCTTCTGGCTTCGTCGGCGATTCCGCTAATATTTCCGGCCGTGCCGCTGTACTGCGCCGATCGCTGCGAATATTTCGGCGATGGGTCGATGCGCGAGGTGGCGCCGATTTCGCCGGCAATTCACCTCGGTGCCAGCAAGGTGCTGGTCATCGGTGCCGGCAATATCGGCGGCAACGAGCGTCGCTTCGACGAGTTTTCCGGCTATCCCAGCCTCGCGCAGATCGCCGGCCACGCGATGTCGAGCATTTTCCTCGACGGCCTGTCAGTCGATATCGAACGCATGTCGCGCATCAACCGCACGCTGTCGATGCTGACGCCCGAACAGTTGCAGCAGACGAGCCTGCGCCCGGTCGAACTGCTCGCCATCACGCCGTCCCGGCCGCTGGACTCAATCGCCAGCCGCCATATCGGTAGCCTGCCGCTGCCGGTCAGGACGATGCTGTCGGCCATCGGCGCGACCGAGCGCCGCGGTGCCGCACTGGCTTCCTATTTGCTGTTCGAGGCCTCGTACACGCGCTCACTGATCGAATTGGGGCAGATCGATACGCTGAACCGGCGCGACGAAGTGCTGCGTTTTTTCGGCCGGGCCGAACCGGCGCGGAGGGCAGCGCACCTCAGCGAACAGGCCGCCTCGGCCGACTGAGCCCACATGTCACGTTGTCAATAATGTAAATTCCTGCTTTCTGCCCCGATGCGGTCGCGAGGCGGAACATCATTTTTCGCGCAAGAACGCTGCTGTTGGCCGCTGTTTCAGCAAATCGGCTGAAGTCGCGCCACGCAGGGGTTTTGCCGGAACCAAACCACAGGTATCATCTCCAATTGCCGGACATCATGGGATTTGGTCGTGAGTCGACTTGCGACGACTTCCTGAACCGGCCACGCGCGCAAACTTTGAAGAACAACAAGACCTGCGATTTTGCGTGCGTTTTTTGTTGTCTCAACGCGATCGTGAATATCTACATGCTCAGCGCGCCCCTGCAGCGCGACGAAGAGATCCAGGAGCCGGGAGCAAGTGGCGGGTTGCTACGCTCGGTTCCGCGGAACGTGGTGCAGTCGATCCGGGCCTTCCGGGTGACTGAACTGCAATCCGAGGCCCTGCGGCTCTCGCACCACTTCCTTTATGCGAATTGCTCGCAGGCCGAAACTCGCCAGCAGGTGCTGGCGGCGATCGCCGAGTCCTTCCACGTGCCACGTCTGCACGGGAAGAACTTCGACACGCTGCGCGACTGCCTGACCGACGTGATGCACAAGGCCGGCCCGCAGCAGGGCTTCCTGATCGTGCTCGAGCAGTTGCCGAACACGCAGAAATTCGATCGCGAGGCGCGCGAAAACCTGCTCGACGTGTTCCGCGATGCCGCCGATTTCTGGGCCGACAAGAAAATTTCCTTCCGCGTCTTCTTCTCTTTCCAGTAAGGCCGGCTCGCCGCTGCCTGGGCTATCGCGCGACAGTCGGGCGGGCCGCCGCTGTTACAATGCGCGCCATGAAACGACTCGTGATCCTGATTTCGGGGCGCGGCAGCAATATGGAAGCGATTCTCCGTACCGCCGCAGCAGAACAGTGGCCGGCGCAGATCGCGGCAGTCATCAGCAACAAGGCCTCCGCGGCCGGCCTATCGACGGCCGCGGAGGCCGGCATTCCCGCGCTCGCGGTCGAGCATCGGCACTATCCCGACCGCGACAGCTTCGACGGGGCGCTGGCCGAGGCCATCGACCGCTACGCGCCCGATCTGGTCGTGCTGGCCGGGTTCATGCGCATCCTGACCCCGGGCTTCGTGCAGCACTACCACGGCCGCCTGCTGAACATCCATCCGTCGCTGCTGCCGAGTTTTCCCGGCCTCGCCACGCACCGCCAGGCGCTGGACGCCGGCGTGAAGTTTCATGGCGCGACCGTGCATTTCGTCACGCCGGAACTCGATCACGGCCCGATCGTCGAGCAGGCCGTCGTGCCGGTGCTGGACGGCGATACCGAGTCGGCGCTGGCCGCGCGCGTGCTGGCCCACGAACATGTCATCTACCCGCGTGCCGTGCGCGATTTTGTCGAAGGGCGGATGTGGCTCGACGGCGACCGCGTGCGACGCTCTGCCGGCAGCCGCTGATTCACCCGCGGGCCGCTGTTCGGCCCGCCGATTATTGTCAGGAATTCCATGAGATTGCCCCCGTCCATCGTCGGCAGCACCGAAGAGGCGCTGCGCGAGGTTTTGCGCCTGACCGGCCCCGCCGACGGCTCCCTGTCGCGCTATTTCCGCGAGCATCCGCGCCTGGGCAGCCGCGAACGCGGCGTGATCGCCGAGGCGGTCTATGGCCTGCTGCGCCAGCGTACGATGCTCACGCATTTTGCCGAGTCGGGTGCCGGTCCGCAGATGCGCCGCCTCGCCTTGCTCGCGCTGGCCGGGACGGTCGGTGCCGATGCCATCGCCGGGCTGTCCGACCCGGAGCAAGATTGGCTGGGTCGAGTCGCCGCGATCGACCGCGCCAGCCTGCCGCTGGCCGTGCGCACGAGCTTTCCTGACTGGATGCTCGAGCGCCTCGTGGCGCAGTACGGCGAGCCGGTCGCGCTGCAACTGATCGATGCGCTGAACTGCCCGGCACCGCTCGATCTGCGCGTCAATGCGCTGAAGTCGTCGCGCGAGGCCGCCGAGGCCGCGCTGGCGCACGCCGGCATTTCCTTCGAGCGCACGCCGTTTGCGCCGCTCGGCCTGCGGCTGGCGAAAAAGCCGGCCTTGCAGAACCTGCCGCTGTTCAAGGACGGCCTGATCGAGGTGCAGGACGAGGGCAGCCAATTGCTGGCGCACCTGCTCGGTGCGCGCCGCGGCGAGATGGTGGTCGATTTCTGCGCCGGCGCGGGAGGCAAGACGCTCGCCATCGGCGCAGCGATGCGTAATACCGGCCGCCTGTATGCGTTCGACGTGTCGGACAAGCGCCTGGCCCGGCTCAAGCCCCGGCTGGCGCGCAGCGGCCTGTCGAATGTGCATCCGGTCGTCATCGCGCACGAGAATGACGCGAAAGTGAAGCGTCTTGCGGGTAAGATCGATCGCGTGCTGGTCGATGCGCCGTGCAGCGGCGTCGGCACGCTGCGCCGCAACCCGGACATGAAATGGCGGCTGCAGCCGGACGCCATCGACGAACTGAACGCCAAGCAGCAGTCGATCCTGGCCGGCGCAGCGCGGCTGGTGAAGCCGGGCGGCCGGCTCGTCTACGCCACCTGCAGTCTGCTGGGCAGCGAAAACGAGGGCATCGTCGGGCACTTCCTCGCCGCTCATCCCGACTTCGCGCTGGTGCCGGCGCGCGACGCGCTGGCCGAGCAGAAGATCGCGCTCGACACCGGCGACTATCTGCAACTGCTGCCGCACCTGCACCAGTCCGACGGCTTCTTTGCCGCCGTGATGGAGCGCAAGGGCTGATGCGGCGCGGCCGGGCGCGGTGGCTGGCGGCCGGGCTGCTGTGCGCTGCCGCCATCCTGCCCGCCGGCGCGCGCGACGCGGCGCCTTCGCTGCCCGCCGTCGGCACGGTCCATGTGCTGTTCCCGCCGTGGGACGATGCGGAATCCGCGCTGATCGCCGCCGTCGAAGCGGCGCGCACGCAGGTGCTGGTTCAGGCCTTCCTGTTGACCAGCCGCACAATCGCCGCTAGCCTCATCGCTGCCCGTCGGCGTGGCGTCGATGTCCGGGTGCTGGCTGACGCCCGGCAGCATGCGCAACAGCCGGGATCGCTGCTGGCCTCGCTGTCCGAGGCCGGC
Organism: Burkholderiaceae bacterium; assembly: GCA_023653025.1. Taxonomy (GTDB): domain Bacteria; phylum Pseudomonadota; class Gammaproteobacteria; order Burkholderiales; family Burkholderiaceae_D; genus Pernthalerella. Next base: position 15,920 of record JAMNXS010000021.1, on the reverse strand, counting down.
ATTCCGGTCGGGCTCGAGACCCGCTTCCGGCACGCCCACAACAAGGTGATGGTGATCGACGCGGCGCACAAGCAGCCGGTGGTGATCGCCGGCAGCTACAACTACACACGGAGCGCGCAGACGATGAACGCCGAAAACCTGCTGATCATGCGCGGCAACCCTGCGCTGGCGGCACGCTACGCCGGTAACTGGTGGCGGCACCAGGGCCTCGCCACGCCGCTCGTCCGGCCATGACGGCGGCACACGACCTCTGGCCGGCCCTGCTGGCCGACCTCGGCGACCCCGGCGTCCTGTGGCAATTGCTGGCGCTGGTCGTCTGCGGTACGGCCGGCTGGCTGCTGTCGCGTGCGCTGATGAAACGCTTCAACGCCCAGCAGCGCGCATGGCATGTCGCGCTCGACAGTTTCCAGCGTGTGCTGACCCCGCTGCTGACGCTATGCCTGCTCGCCATCGCCAACCAGGTGCTGGCGCGCTGGCAGAACGTGGCCCTGCTGCGGGTCGCGATTCCGCTGACGCTGTCCTATCTGCTGATCCGCGTCGTGTTCTACCTGCTGCGCAAGGCCTTTGCCCGCGACGGCCGGGTCGGTGGCATCCTGATGGCCTTCGAGCAGACCTTCGCAATCATTGTCTGGAGCGGGCTGGCGATCTACATCACCGGCTTGTGGCCGGACTTCATCCTGTATCTCGAGCAGACCACGCTGCCGATCGGTCGCCACCGCGAGTCGCTGATGGTGATCCTGCAGGCACTGCTGTCGGTGGGGGCGACGCTGGTGGTCGCGCTGTGGGCGGCGAGCCTGCTCGAGCAGCGACTGATGAAACTGGACGGCATGCATTCGTCGCTGCGCGCGGTGCTGGCGCGCGTGGGCAGGGCGGTGCTGATCCTGATCGCCGTGCTGATCAGCCTGTCGCTGGTCGGCATCGACCTCACCGTGCTGTCGGTTTTCGGGGGCGCGCTGGGCGTTGGCCTCGGCCTCGGCCTGCAGAAGCTCGTCAGCAGCTATGTCTCCGGATTCGTCGTGCTGCTCGAGCGCAGCCTGGCCATCGGCGACGTGGTCAGCGTCGACAAGTACAGCGGCCAGATCGTGAAGATCAATACCCGCTACACCGTGCTCAAGGGCGGCGACGGATCCGAATCCATCATTCCGAACGAGATGCTGGTATCCCTGCCAGTCCAGAATCTCTGCCTGACCGACCGCAATGCGCGGATTTCCTGCGTATTCATGGTCGAGCACGGGGTCGACCTCGACGCGCTGTTTGCGGCGATCCGGCCCGTCGTAGCCGAGGTTCCGCGCGTGCTGGCGCAGCCGGCGCCGACGGCCATGCTCAACCGGATGGCACCCGACGGGCTTGAAATCGACGTCGGTTTCTGGATTGCCGATCCTGAAAACGGCAGGGCGCCGGTCGTTTCGGCCGTCAACCTCGCGCTGCTGTCACTGCTGCGGCGGCACGGCCTTCGCCTGGCCTCGACCTTGCCGCGCGAACCGTCGGTGCCGGATCAAACTCACAAGTCGTTGATTACGAAAGAATTATCCGGGAATTCTGCTTGAGAACGGGCCGCCGGGCAGCAAATCGACGTACAATCGGAGGTTGGGATCCGGACAAGCTGATGAGGGCGTTTCCGTCGCTCCCGATTTGTGTTTTGGAGAAAAGATGACTCAAAATTCCGGTCTGGACGTCGTGCTCGACTTCCTGATGAACGGCCTCGTGAATGCCAGCGGCTGGCAGATCCTGTTGTTCACCCTCGCGGTGACCCATGTGACGATTGCCGCCGTCACGATCTTCCTGCATCGCTGCCAGGCACATCGCGCGCTGGACCTGCATGCGATTCCCAGCCACTTCTTCCGGTTCTGGCTGTGGATGACGACCGGCATGGTCACCAAGGAATGGGCGGCGATCCACCGCAAGCACCACGCGAAATGCGAAACCCCGGACGATCCGCACAGCCCGGTCACGCGCGGCATCGAGAAAGTGGTGTTCGAGGGTGCCGAACTCTACCGCGTGGAAGCGCGCAACCGCGACACGATCGAGAAATACGGCCACGGCACGCCGGACGACTGGATCGAGCGCAACCTGTACTCGCGCCACTCGGCGCTCGGCGTTTCGCTGATGCTGATCATCGACGTGCTGCTGTTCGGCGTGCTTGGCCTGACCGTGTGGGCAGTGCAGATGGTCTGGATTCCGGTGACGGCCGCCGGCATCATCAACGGCATCGGCCACTACTGGGGCTACCGCAACTACGACTGCAAGGACGCATCGACCAATGTTTTCCCGCTCGGCATTCTCATCGGCGGCGAAGAACTGCACAACAACCACCATACCTTCGGCACGTCGGCCAAGCTGTCGGCGAAGTGGTACGAGTTCGACATCGGCTGGATGTACATCTCGATCCTGTCTTTCCTGGGCTTGGCCAAGGTGAAGAAGGTCGCGCCGGAGCCGAAGTTCGACCGCAAGAAGCTGGTCGCCGACATCGACACGCTGCAGTCGGTCGTTGCCAACCGGTATGACGTGATGGCCAAGTACGCGCGCTCGCTGCGTGCGACCTGGCGCGACGAAGTCGAGCAGATCCGCGCGAAATCCGCGCTCGAGTCGGGCTTCCTGAAATCGTCGAAGAAACTGCTGCAGCGCGAGCCGGCCAGCCTCGAGTCCAGCCAGAAACAGCAGCTGTCGGAGCTGTTCAAGCATAGCAGTGCGCTCAAGACCATGCACGAGATGCGCGTCGAGCTTGCCGCGCTGTGGGAGCGCTCGCACTCGAGCAGCGACCAGCTGCTGCTGCAACTGCGCGATTGGTGCGCGCGTGCGGAAGCATCGGGCATCCGCTCGCTGCAGGAGTTTTCTTTCCGCCTGCGCAGCTACGCGTAGAGCGTGCCCTACGTTTCTTGATACGGAACGCAGGGCAACAAAAAACCCGCTTCGGATGAAGCGGGTTTTTTTATCGAGTCGGAAGCCGGTTACTTGATCTTGGTTTCCTTGTACTCGACGTGCTTGCGAGCTTTCGGATCGAATTTCATGATCGTCATCTTCTCGGGCATCGTGCGCTTGTTCTTGGTGGTGGTGTAGAAGTGACCGGTACCTGCGGTCGACTCCAGTTTGATCTTTTCCCGGCCTTTGCTGGTTGCCATGATATTGGTTTCCTATTTCTGAATTCGGTTAAGCCTTGGCGCCACGCGCGCGCATGTCGGCGAGGACGGCATCGATGCCGAGCTTGTCGATGATGCGGATGCCGGCGTTCGATACGCGCAGGCGCACCCAGCGGTTTTCCGACTCAACCCAGAAGCGGCGGTTCTGCAGGTTGGGCAGGAAGCGACGCTTGGTTTTGTTGTTTGCGTGGGAAACATTGTTGCCGCTCATCGGCTTCTTCCCGGTTACTTCGCATTCACGTGCCACAGCAGACTCCTTGAAAATTCCCGAATGTGGAAAAGCAACGAGTATACAGAAAAATCCACGCAGATTCAACGACTTGCGAAAAACAATTGTGTCTTGAAGTGGGACGTTGATTTAACAATTTCTCCTGCAGCCGCACCGGTTTCGATCCTCAGCACAAGCCGTGCTGCTTGAACGACCAGACTTCCGTGTCGCTGACGATCAGATGATCGAGCATGTCGACTTCGATGCAGCCCATGACCTGCTTGAGCCTGGCGGTCAGCGCCTTGTCCAATGCACTGGGCTGCGCGCTGCCGCCGGGGTGGTTGTGCGCAAAAATCACGCCGGCTGCGTTGTGGGCCAGCGCCCGCCGGGCTACCTCGCGCGGATAAACCTGAACCCGATCGATGGTGCCGGTCGCGATATCTTCGCAGCAGATCAGGCGGTTCTGTATGTCCACGAACAGCCCGACGAAGCGCTCGACGGCCAGGCCGCTGAAGCGCTGGCGCAGATAGCGGCAGACGGCCAGCGGCGAGTCGAACACCGTGTTTTCCCTCAGCAGGCTTTCGAGCGAGCGGCGGTGCAGTTCGTTGACCGCCAGCAGAGCCGCACGCTTGGCGTCACCGAGGCCGCGGATGTCGGACAGTTCGGTCGGAGCGGCCGCGAGCAGTCGCCCGAGCGTGCCGAAGCGACGGATCAGCGATTGGCCCAGGTCGACGGCGCTCTGGCCGCTGCTGCCGACCCGCAGCAGGATCGCCAGCAACTCGGCATCGCCGAGGACGGTCGCTCCCTTGTCGAGCAGGCGTTCGCGCGGGCGCAGTTCGGGTGGCAGGTCGGTGATTCGCATCGCAGGCTCCAGGTTCGTTGGCGGGAAGCGGCATGGACAAGTGCCGAGGTCAAGTGCCGAGGATAAATGCGGACTGCGGCAGGCCCGCACGCGACTGACGTTGCCGGCTGGCTTACAATACGCCGCCGACCCGAAGCCACCGAATCCATGTCGAATCCGCCACAATCCCTCGTCGCCCCAGGGGCATTCCTGACCCTGCACTACCGCCTGTCGTCCGCGGACGGACGCGAAATCGTGACGACGTTCAATGACAGCCCGGCCACGCTGCAACTGGGCTCGGGCCAGTTGGCCCCGTTTCTCGAGAGCCGCCTGCTGGGCCTTGCCGAGGGCGCGCATCAGGTATTCGACCTGGCCCCGGAGCAGGCTTTCGGTCCGCGCAATCCCGACCTGCTGCAACGGGTGTCGCTGGCCACGCTGCGCGAGCATTCCGACGACGATGAGGCCTATGCGGTCGGCGACCTAGTGAATTTCGCCGCCCCCGGCGGCGGCCGCTTCGCCGGCGTGCTGGTCGAGATGGGCGAGGCCGATGCGCTGTTCGATTTCAATCACCCGCTCGCCGGCCAGCCGGTGAAGTTCGAGGTGAAGATCATTGGCGTTCTTTGACCCGGAAACCGGAGCCGACATGACCAAGGAAATCCTGCTTGCCCAGCCGCGCGGCTTCTGCGCAGGCGTCGATCGCGCGATCGAGATCGTCGAGCGCGCGCTGGCGCAGTTCGGCGCACCGATCTATGTGCGTCACGAGATCGTCCATAACAAGTATGTCGTCGACGACCTGCGCAAGAAGGGCGCGGTGTTCATCGAAGACCTGGCCGAGGTGCCGCCCGGAAGCCATCTCGTGTTCTCCGCGCATGGCGTTTCGCGGGCGGTGAAGGCCGACGCCGAGCAGCGCGGCTTTCATGTGTTCGACGCCACCTGCCCGCTGGTGACGAAGGTGCATGTGGAGGTCGCCAAGATGCGCGACGAGGGTCGCGAGATAATCATGATCGGCCACAAAGGCCACCCCGAGGTCGAGGGCACGCTCGGCCAGAGCGACGGCGGCATGTATCTCGTCGAGACCGTCGACGATGTCGAGCGGCTGGCGGTCGCGGCGCCGGATCGCCTTGCCTTCGTCTCGCAGACCACGCTGTCGGTTGATGACACGGCCGAGATCATCGCCGCGCTCAAGCGCCGGTTTCCGGCCATCGCCGAGCCGAAGAAAGGCGACATCTGCTACGCGACCACCAACCGCCAGCAGGCCGTGAAGTTCATGGCGCCGCAGGTCGATCTGGTCATCGTGGTCGGCAGCCCGAGCAGCTCCAACTCCAACCGCCTGCGCGAGGTCGCGCAGAAGCACGGCGCCGAATCCTACATGGTCGACAACGCCGGGCAGATCGATCCGGCCTGGCTCGAGGGCAAGGCGCGCATCGGCGTGACGGCCGGCGCGTCCGCCCCCGAGGTGCTGGTGCAGCAAGTGATCGACCGCCTGCGCTCGCTGGGCGTAGCCTCGGTGCGCGAGCTCGACGGCGTCGCGGAAAACGTGACCTTCCCGCTGCCCAAGGGTCTGGCCGCGCGGCCGGCCGGCGCCTGAGCGCGGAGTCCGGCCATGGATATCCTCGTTCAGCAACTGATCAACGGCCTCGTCCTTGGCAGCATGTATGCGTTGATCGCGCTGGGCTACACGATGGTCTATGGCGTGCTCAACCTGATCAATTTCGCGCATGGCGAGGTGCTGATGATCGGCGCCATGACGGGCTGGACGCTGCTGCGGCTGCTGCAGACGCTGGCCCCGGACATGCCGGGCCTGCTGCAACTGGCGATCGCGATGCTCGGCGCGGTGCCGGTCTGCGTGATCGTCAGCGTGCTGATCGAGCGCGTCGCCTACCGCCGACTGCGCGATGCGCCACGCCTCGCGCCGCTGATCACGGCCATCGGCATCTCCATCCTGCTGCAGACGATCGCGATGATGATCTGGGGTCGCAACCCCTTACCCTTTCCACAGGTGCTGCCGACCGATCCGTGGCACATCGGCGGCGCGCTGATCACGCCCACGCAAGCACTGCTGCTGGTATTGGCCGCCGCCGGCATGGTCGGGCTGTCGCTGCTGGTCGAGCGCACCCGCATGGGCCGCGCGATGCGCGCGGTGGCCGAGAACCCGCGGGTGGCGGCGTTGATGGGCGTTGACTCGAACCGCATCATCCTGTTCACCTTCGCCGTCGGCGCGGCGCTGGCTGCCGTCGCGGGCGTGATGTGGGCGGCCAATTATGCGTCGGCCCAGTTCGCGATGGGTTTCGTCCCCGGGCTGAAAGCTTTCTCCGCGGCCGTCCTCGGCGGCATCGGCAACATCTATGGCGCCATGCTTGGCGGGATCCTGCTGGGCATGATAGAGAGTCTCGGCGCCGGCTACATCGGCGACCTGACCGGCGGCGTGCTCGGCAGCCACTACCAGGACATCTTCGCGTTCGTCGTCCTCATACTCGTGCTGACGCTACGCCCGTCGGGCCTGATGGGCGAGCGCGTGGCCGACCGTTCCTGAATCCGGCCCGATGTTTTCGCTCCCGACTCCAATGCGGTGCCGCGGATGGCTGATGGTTGCGGCCGTGCTGGCGCTGGCCTTCCCGCTGATCGCCGGACAGTTCGGTAATGCCTGGGTCCGGATCGCCGATATCGCGCTGCTGTACATCATGCTGGCGCTCGGACTCAACGTGGTGGTCGGCTTCGCGGGTCTGCTCGATCTCGGCTACATCGCCTTTTTCGCCATCGGCGCCTACCTTGCAGCGCTGCTGGCCTCGCCTCAGTTCGTCGCGATCATCGAGTCGCTGCAGCTCGAGTATCCGGCCGCCGGGGAGTGGCTGCTGCATGTGGCGGGGCCGGCACTGGCGGCTGACGGCCTGCATTTGCCGGTGTGGCTGATCGTGCCGATCGCGGCCGTGGCAGCCGGCGCCGCCGGTGCGCTGCTCGGTGCGCCGACGCTGAAGCTGCGCGGCGATTATCTTGCCATCGTCACGCTCGGCTTCGGCGAAATCATCCGCATCTTCATGAATAACCTCAATGGCCCGGTGAACATCACCAATGGCCCGCAGGGCATCAACCTGATCGATCCGATCCGCATCGGTGACCTGTCGCTGGCCGGCGAGCCCGGGTCGGGCGGTATCGTCCGGCTGGGCGAGCTGGCGCTGCCGTCGGTGACGGCCTACTACTACCTTTTTCTGCTGCTGTGCGTGGCGACGATTTTCATGTCGACCCGCCTGCAGCATTCGCGCCTCGGTCGCGCATGGATCGCGATTCGCGAAGATGAGGTCGCGGCCAAGGCCATGGGCATCAACGTGCGCAACATGAAATTGCTGGCTTTCGCGATGGGTTCCACCTTCGGCGGCGTGGCCGGCGCGATGTTTGCGTCGTTCCAGGGCTTCATCTCGCCGGAGTCGTTCACGCTGACCGAATCGATCGCCATCCTTGCCATGGTCGTGCTGGGCGGCATTGGGCACATTCCTGGCGTCGTGCTGGGAGCCGTGCTGCTGGCGGCGCTGCCAGAAGTGCTGCGCCACACGGTCGAGCCGCTGCAGGTCGCACTGTTCGGGCAGGTCGTCATCGAGGCCGAAGTCCTGAGGCAGATGCTGTACGGGCTGGCGCTGGTGCTGATCATGCTCGCGCGCCCGGCGGGCCTGTGGCCGTCGCCGCGCAAGGAAGACCGCCTAAACGTCCAGCCTGCCGGAGGTGCGGCATGAGCGGTCCTCTGCTGTCGGTGCAGCGCGCCAGCAAGCGCTTCGGCGGCCTGCAGGCGCTGGCCGTTGTCGATCTCGAGATCGCGCGCGGTCATGTGCATGGGCTGATCGGTCCCAACGGCGCGGGCAAGACCACCTGCTTCAATGTCATCACCGGCCTCTATCAGGCCGACAGCGGCCGCTTCGCGCTGGATGGCAGTCCCTACTCGCCGAGCGCGCCGCATGCCGTGGCACGGGCCGGCATTGCGCGCACCTTCCAGAACATCCGATTGTTCGGCGAGATGAGCGCACTCGAGAACGTGATGATCGGCCGGCATGTGCGCACCCGCCAGGGCGTGCTCGGCGCGATACTGCGCCATCGCGCCGCACGCGAAGAAGAAAAGGCCATCGCGGCGCGCGCGATGGAACTGCTCGAGTTCGTCGGCATTCCCCATCTGGCGCACCGAACTGCCCGGCATTTGTCCTATGGCGACCAGCGCCGGGTCGAGATCGCGCGCGCGCTGGCCACCGATCCGCTGCTGCTGGCACTCGATGAGCCGGCCGCCGGAATGAACGCGACCGAAAAAGACGACCTGCGCGCACTGCTGCAACGAATCCGCTCGGGCGGCACCACGATACTGCTGATCGAGCATGACGTGAAGCTCGTGATGGGCTTGTGCGACCGCGTGACGGTGCTCGACTACGGCAAGGTCATCGCCGACGGCACAGCCGCCGAGGTACAGAAGGACCCGGCCGTAATCGCCGCCTACCTCGGCAAGGAGCCGGCATGAGTGCGCCTGAAGCCTTGCTGTCCGTATGCGGCCTGTCAGTCGCTTTCGGCGGCATCGAGGCGGTACGAGACCTGTCGTTCGATGTGGCCGAAGGTGAACTCGTCACGCTGATCGGCGCCAACGGCGCCGGCAAGACGACGACGCTCAAGGCCATCACCGGGACGCTGCCGGCGGCGCGGCGCGGCGGCAGCATCCGTTTCGGCGGCCAGCCGGTCGATGCGCTGCCCGCGCACCGCCTGCCCGGGCTCGGGCTGGCGATGGTGCCCGAAGGGCGCGGCATCTTTGCGCGGATGACGATCCGCGAGAACCTGCTGATGGGCGCGTATGCCCGCGCCGAGTCCAGCGGCGTGGACGACGATATTGCGCGCTGGTTCGACGTGTTTCCGCGTCTGAAGGAACGCGAGTCGCAACTGGCGGGCACGCTGTCGGGCGGCGAACAGCAGATGCTGGCGATGGCGCGCGCGCTGATGAGCCGGCCGAGGCTGCTGCTGCTGGACGAACCCTCGATGGGACTGGCGCCGATCATGGTCGAGCGCATCTTCGAGGTCGTGCGATCGGTGTCGCAGCAGGGCGTGACGATCCTGCTGGTCGAGCAGAACGTGCGCCAGGCTCTGTCGCTGGCCGATCGCGGCTATGTGATGGACAGCGGCCGCATCGTTCTGCACGATGCGGCCGCCAGTCTGCTGCAGGATCCGCGGGTGGTCGAGGCCTATCTGGGTGCCTGATGCCCGCCGCGTCGGGCGTCAGTGCTCCGCACCGGCTTTCCGGCGGGCGTCCCTGACTATGTCGGCCGGCAACAGCTTCAGGAACAGCGGCAGCACAATCGCCACCAGCGCAAAATCGTCCAGCCAGCCGAGCAGCGGGATGCCGTCCGGAACAATGTCGATTGGGGTCAGCAGGTAGAGCGCCATCAGCACCAGCACCAGCTTTCCGGGCCAGCGCAGCGCCGGATGACGCCACGCGTGCCAGCCCACCAGCAGATACCGTCCTGCCGCACGCAATCGTCGGGTCAGTCGAAACAGCATGCTTTCCTCCTCGAGAACCCGGATTGGACAGTCGCGCTGCCGCACAGTGCCCGGGTGGCATAATGCGCGGCAGTCCGAACGACCGCGCTAACTCCCGATGAAACTGTACAGCTACTTCCGCAGCTCTGCCTCGTACCGTGTACGCATCGCACTGAACCTCAAGGGCCTTGCCTGCGACGTGGTGCCCGTGCACTTGCTGAGGGGAGGCGGCGAGCAGCTCTCGCCCGAGTATCGCCGGCTGAATCCGGATGCTCTCGTGCCTTCGCTGCAACTCGACGAGGGCACCGTGCTGACGCAGTCGCTGGCCATTATCGAGTATCTGGAGGAAACGCATCCGCAGCCGGCGCTGCTGCCTGCCGCCGCGCACGACCGTGCATGGGTGCGCAGCATTGCGCTGGCTATCGCCTGCGACATTCATCCGATCAACAACCTGCGCGTGCTGCGTTATCTGGTCGGCGAGATGAAGCTGTCCGAGGAGGACAAGAACCGCTGGTACCGGCACTGGGTGGAGCAGGGACTGGCTGCGGTCGAGCAGACGCTGGCCAGCGACCCGCGCCGCGGCCGCTACTGTCTGGGCGACACGCCGGGGCTGGCCGACTGCTTCCTCGTACCGCAAATGGCGAATGCGCAGCGCATGCAGTGCGACCTCTCGCACGTGCCCACGCTGGTGCGTATCAATGAGGCTTGCCTCGCGCTGGAGGCGTTTGCGGCGGCATCGCCGGCGCGGCAGCCGGACGCGGAATGATACCCGCGCCGGCCCCGGTACGGGTTCAGCCGCGCCGGTAGCGAACCACGGCCTGGCGCTGCTCGCCAAGGCCGTCGATGCCGAGATGCATGGCGTCGCCCGGTGCCAGGAAGCGCTGCGGTTTCATCCCCATGCCGACGCCCGGCGGCGTGCCGGTGGCGATCACGTCGCCCGGCATCAGGGTCATGAAGCGGCTGACATAGCTGACGATTTTCGCGACCGAAAAAATCATCGTCTTCGTGTTCCCGGTCTGGCAGCGCTGCCCGTTGACGTCCAGCCACATGCCTAGTCGCTGCGGATTGGGGATCTCGTCGCGCGTCACCAGCCACGGACCGACCGGCGCGAAGGTGTCGCAGCCCTTGCCCTTGTCCCAGGTGCCGCCGCGCTCGAGCTGGAACGCTCGCTCCGAGACGTCGTTGACGATGCAGTACCCGGCCACATAAGCCAGCGCCTGGCGCTCGCTAACGTACTGCGCCTTGCTGCCGATGACCACGCCGAGCTCGACTTCCCAGTCGGCCTTGGCGGCGTCCTTGGGCAGCATCACGTCGTCGTTCGGTCCGTTCAGGCTGGTGATCGCCTTCATGAACACGATCGGCTCCTTCGGAATCGGCATGCCGGACTCGGCCGCGTGGTCCGAGTAGTTGAGACCGATGGCAATCAGCTTGCCGATACCGTTGACCGGTACACCGAGGCGGGGCTTGCCGCGCACCGACGGCAGGCTCGCGGGCCGCAGGCGCGACAGCCGCGCCAGCATCTTGTCCGACAGCTGCGCCGGACCGACATCGTCGATGATGGCCGACAGGTCGCGCAGCTTGCCGCCAGCGTCGATCATTCCCGGCTTTTCGCGCCCCGGTCGGCCGTATCTCACCAGTTTCATTCATCTTCCCTCTTGTTGGTTGTTATCTGCTGGATTATGCACTGCTTCGCCAGAGGAAAAGGCATCGGCGTTCTCGCGGATGCCGGTCTGTGTTATGTTCAACAACGATCTGTGTTCCCCCTGCTCCGGCCCTCGCGGCCACTGGTTATCCGGAGAGTCCCGCATGTTCAAACCATTCCGCTCATCGATGGCTGCGCTGGGCCTGGCATCGCTGCTGGCCATGTCGCCGAGTTTTTCCGCGCCCGGCGACAAGGATTTTCTCGTGATTCCCCCCGAGAAAATAGCGTGGAAGGACGCCGGCGGCGGAGCGAAGCTGGCAGTCGTCTACGGCGATCCGGCGCAGCCGGGCATGTACGTGATCCGCGCGTATTTCCCGCCGGGCGTGATGAGCGCGCCGCACTTTCATGGCGAGGATCGCCATATCGTCGTGGTGCAGGGTACCTGGAACGCGGGCACCGACGATAGTTGGGATCCGAAGGCAACCACGCCGCTCAAGCAGGGCAGCTATATGTTCCATCCGGCGGGCGCCGTCCACTTCGACGGCTCGGCCGGCGACGAGGGTGCGATCGTACAGATCGTCGGCATGGGCCCGAGCAAGACCACCTTCCTGTTCCCGAAAGAAGGCAATTTCGGCAAGCCGCGCAAGCTGAACTGAGACCCCAGCTCCGTTCGCTCCCCTCGGCGTGGCCGGCAGCTCTGACCCGAACGACGCCGGCCGCCCCGCCTACTTCAGCACGCGAAAAAGATTGCTGGCGTCATCGGTCCAGGGGCGCAAGCCGGCGATGACGGGCGGCTGCGATGCGCCCGCTGCGACGGCCGGCCGCAGCAAGGCGCGCTGCTGCGCGGCGACCAGCACCCAGTCGGAGCGGGTCAGCGGAGCAGCCGGCTTCCGGTCTGCGACCAGGGTGGCATGCAGGCCCGCGTCCCGCGCCAGTGCCTCGACCACCGGCGCCAGCGACAGGAAGCGGTTGGAGACGTGGAAAGCGATCACGCCGTCGTCCTTCATGTGCCGGCGGTAGATGGCCAGCGCCTCGCGGGTCATCAGGTGCACCGGAATCGAGTCGCCCGAGAAGGCATCGACGACCAGCACATCGAAGCGGTTCGGCGGCTCGCGGTCGAGGCTCAGGCGCGCATCGCCGACGACGATGTCGATGGCCGCCTTGCTGTCGCTCAGGTAGCTGAACTCCCGCTGTGCTACCGCAACCACCGCCGGGTCGATGTCGTAAAACCGGAAGCGGTCGCCCGTTTCGCCATAGGCGGCCAGCGTGCCGGTACCGAGGCCGATCACGCCGACATGCCGGCCGCCCGGCCCATCCGGCAGCGCGAGCAGGCGACCGACACCCGAGCTGGTGCCGTAATACGTGGTGGGCTTGTTGCGGTTGCCGGCCGACAGATACTGCTCGCCATGCAGGATCGCCCCATGCAGCAGGCGGCGCGCCGTGACGCCCTCCTTGCCGGTCGGGACATCCCGCACCAGCAGCCGGCCGTAGAAATTGCGCTCCATCAGCCTGGCCGAGTGGCGATCCATCCTGATCTGCGACCACAGGTTGATCGCGCAGACCAGCGCCAGCAGCAGTCCGCAGGCCAGCAGGATGCGGCGCTCGCGCAGCACGACGGCCATCAGCAGTGCGACCAGCACGAAACCGATGCCGAGTTCGTGGTACCCCGGCAGCACTTTCGGCGCGAGCAGTCCCACCATCACGCCGCCGGCGGCGCCGCCGAAGGAGAGGGCAAGGTAGAACCGCGTCAGATGGCGCGGTGCCGGGCGCAGCCGCGCCATCTCGCCGTGCAGGAACAGGCACGCAATGAACAGGCACGCGCAGTACAGCGGTATTGCGACCTTGATGTCGAATCCGAGTCTTGACTCCTGCAGGCCGAAGCTGCAGACGGCGAGGATGACGAAGGCGGGTATCAGCAGCACGCTGCGCCGATACCAGCGGTCGCTCTCGAAACACAGGACGAAGGTGAACAGGTACAGGGTCAGCGGCAGGATCCAGAGGAAGGGGATGGCGGCTACGTTCTGCGTGATGTGGTTCGTGATCGCGAGCAGCAGCCACGAGCCCATCGCCGACAGGCTGACCCACAACGCGACGCGGCCAAGCCCGGGCGGCGCTGCCGCACTGTCTTCTTCGACTGCGTCATCGTTTGCCGCTTGCCCGCGCAGCCGCCGCAGCAGCGCGACGCCGGAGGCGATGCACAGCGCGCCGAATCCTGCGTAGATCAGTGACCACGCAGACGACTGTACAGGCAGCGGCAGCCACGGCTCGATCAGGAACGGATAGGCGAGCAAGGCCAGCAGGGAAGCGAAATTCGACAGCGAAAACAGGCGGTAGACTCGCGGCCCTTCGCCGGCGCGCGCGGCCCATGACTGGATCAGCGGCCCGGTTGCAGACAGCGCTAGATAGGGAAGGCCGACGGTGGCCGTCAGCAGGAGCAAGATATAGAGGCCCGGGTCCTCGCTGCCGTCGGGCTTCCAGCCGGGCCCGGCGAGCACGGGCAGCGCAAGCAGGCTAGCCAGCAGCAGTGCCGCATGCAGGCCGACCTGGGCTGACGGACTGCGCAGGCGGCTGAGACGGTCCGAGTACGCATAGCCGAGCAGCAGCACGCTCTGGAAAAACACCAGGCAAGTCGCCCAGACGGCCGCCGATCCGCCGAACCAGGGCAGGATGTGCTTCGAGACGAGGGGTTGTACGAGGAAAAGGAGAAAAGCGCTGGAGAAAATCGTTGCAGCGTAAAGCATTCCAGGCCTCATCCGTGAGTGATGTTTGGTCAGCTGAGGCTGGGTCCCGCCGACAGGTTCGGGCTCCCGTGAGGCGCCACGCAACCTCGTGCATAGTGATTGGAAAAATTCCTGCGTCGTTTGTTTGCAGCGGCGAATGTAGCACGGTAACGTGCCTTCCACCTTCGGCCGGGAAGCGCTACAACGTTGAGACCCATCGCCAAAGGTGCTTCGAGGATATCTCCCTGTTTTTCGTGGCCGACGCGCAAGCGGCGGAACTGACGCAGGCCGGCGATCGTATGGTCGATTACCCTGCGCAGCGTATTCAAGCCGGCGCCGTGCGGCGATCTTCGCCACGAGCCCACTCTTGATGTCCCGCTCGGTGAGCGCCCTTCAGCACCCGCTGGTCGTCTATGCGGTTATGGCATGGATGCGTGAAGCGGCGCGGCAGGTTGAGTTGGGCACAGAAGCGCGTTCTACAGGCTTGGGAAAGGACCTGCCGCATCAGTCGCCAGATCGTTCGGATTGGCCGCACAGTGCGCAGTAATCGCTTTGGTAACCGGTTTGATTCCTTCGTTATTCTTGTAATGCTGCTGGCCCTTGCGTCGGAAGGCTTCGTTCCCATAGCTCATGGCCGTGAGGAATGGGTTCGTCCAAGCGAACTGCGTGGCCGGACTCATGCTTCGTAACGACCTACGGATTCAAAAAGGGCGCTGCCGCTTCCGACGCCTGAGCCGCCGGATTGGCCGCGCAGTGTGCATTGATGGCGGTGATGACCTCCTCGACTCCCTCATGGTTCTTGTATTTTTGCTGTCCCTTTCGGCGGCTGGTCTCGTGGCCCATGCTCAAGGTGGAGAGAAACACGGTGGTCCACTCGAAGCGCGACGCAGTATTCATCGTTGTCCAGTCCGAGCATTGAGGATTGCCCATGAACTGATGACGCTGCCCCATCAGGGATTGCGCTTCGGCTTGTCCTGACAGCCCGGCCAGCATGGCTGCAGATACAAGAGCCAACATTGCGGCAGCAAGCCGCGGCCGTGCTGCCGATCGTCGAAGGCTGTTCCAGAAAAGCATGAAGATCTCCATGGTTGGGGGTTGTATTTGTCGGTTTGTTAGACGTTCGCCCACGCGGGACTAAGCGGCATTACGTTGTCGTGCGCTCACTTGAACGATCGTTCAACAAAGGTTAAACTCCTCGATTCCGGAAGTCAACTTCTGAATTTCGACAGACTGCTGCTTGAAGAGCATTCGACTGACTGACCATGGCGCATCCGCTGCTACCCAAAGAAGAGGTTCTCAACCGCTTGACTACGGCATTCCGCAGACACGGCAAAGAGGGAGCAACCATCACGGTGCTTGAGGGCGCGACGGGGCTTAAACGGAACAGCCTCTATCATCTATTCCCCGGCGGTAAAGACGAGATGGCAAGCGCTGTCTTTGAGCATGCGGCAGGGATCATGCAAAACCATGTCTTGAGCCCACTCCGAGGGGCGGGCGACCCGAAAAGCCGGTTAACAGGAATGTGCGAGGCTCTGGACGAGTTTTACGGAAGCGGCCACGAGTCCTGCTTGATAGGCGCCCTCAGCCTTGGTGATCCGGGAGAGGAAATTCGACAGCAAATCAAGCTTGGAGTGATTGCTTGGATCGACATGCTTGCCGGAGTCATCCGGGAGGCTGGAATGTCGGCAGAGGTCGCGAAGGAACGGGCGAGGGACACTGTCATCGCCATTCAGGGGGCCCTGGTCGTTTCAAGGGCGCTCGGAAGCGAAGAGCCCTTCAAACAGCTCATGATCCGGTTGCCTGATGCCCTGACAAGAAAACCATGAGGTAACCGTCGAGGCTAGCGCTGACATTGCCAAGCCGAGGCTGTTGAATC
>JAMNXS010000098.1 GCA_023653025.1 Burkholderiaceae bacterium | reverse complement strand
TTGCCCGTACTGCTTGGCCTTTCTGCTGCTCCGCGCGTATTGTAGCTCGGTGGTGGAGGTAAGCGGGATCGAACCGCTGACCTCTTGCATGCCATGCAAGCGCTCTCCCAGCTGAGCTATACCCCCTGCGCAACAGAAGCGAGATTATAGCCAATTCTTTTCTCGCATGTAAATCGACTTGCGAAAAAAATTTTACAGGTGAGCGGCTAACCGTTCGAGCACCACGTCGCGACCGAACAGGACGAGCACGGCATCCACCGACGGCGTCTGCAGCTGGCCCGTGACCGCGAGACGCAGCGGCATCGCCAGTTGCGGCATCTTCATCTGGTGTTCGGCCAGCACCTGCTTCATCAGCGCCGCGATCGCTTCCCTGCTCCACTCGACGGTCTTCGCCGCCTCGGCGAACTGCCGCAAGGCCGCGCGCGCGGCATCGGTGATGTGCTGCGCGACGAGGGCCGGATCGGGCTTCGGCTCGCGGTAGAACAGCATCGCCGCATCGGCCAGCTCGACAATGGTGTTCGTGCGGTCCTTCATCAGCGCGATGACCTCGGCCAGCGGCGGCATGCCGTCGAACCGCGCGCCATCGCGCTCGAGCTGCGGCAGCGCCAGTTGCGCGAGCCGCGCGTTATCGGCCTGCTTGATGTAGTGGTTGTTCAGCCAAGCGAGCTTCTCCGGGTTGAACTGGGCCGGCGACTTGGTCAGGTGATCGAGATCGAACCACTGGCAGAACTGCTGCATACCGAAGATCTCGTCGTCGCCATGGCTCCAGCCAAGGCGCGCAAGGTAGTTCAGCATCGCCTCCGGCAGGTAGCCCTGCGCCGGATAGTCCATCACGCTCACCGCGCCGTGGCGCTTGGACAGCTTCTCGCCATCGGCGCCGAGAATCATCGGCACATGGCCATACACCGGCAGCTCGCCGCCGAGCGCCTTCAGGATGTTGATCTGGCGCGGCGTGTTATTCACATGGTCATCGCCACGAATGACATGGGTGATCTTCATGTCCCAGTCATCGACGACGACGCAGAAGTTGTAGGTCGGCGTGCCGTCCGGGCGCGCGATGACGAGATCGTCGAGCTCGCGGTTGGAGATCGTGATCGTCCCCTTGACCGCATCGTTCCAGCTGACGTCGCCATCGAGCGGGTTCCTAAAGCGCACCACGGGCTTGCCCCCCTGCGGAATGGCGGGCAGGGTCTTGCCCGGCTCGGGCCGCCATGTGCCGTCGTAGCGCGGCTTGTCGCCGGCGGCGCGCTGGCGCTCGCGCATGGCCTCCACCTCCTGCGGCGTGCAATAGCAGTGGTAGGCACTGCCCTCCCTCAGCATTTGCGCAACCACTTCTCGGTAGCGGTCCATCCGCTGCATCTGGTAGAACGGGCCTTCGTCGTGCTGCAGGCCGAGCCACTGCATGCCGTCGATGATGGCCTGCACCGCCTCCGGCGTCGAACGCTCGAGATCGGTGTCCTCGATGCGCAGGATGAAAGTGCCGCCGAAGCGGCGCGCGTAGGCCCACGCAAACAGCGCGGTGCGCGCACCGCCGAGGTGAAGGTAGCCGGTGGGGCTGGGGGCGAATCGGGTGCGGACGGTCATGGGACTGCTCGGAAGCCTGGCCAAAACCGCTATTCTAGCGGGTGGGACGGTGGCCGGCCCTCACTGATAGAATCGCAGTTTCCCCAATTCAGTCCCGCCCGGCAATGAGCGTCACCCCATCTTCCGCGTCCCGCAAGCTGTTCGTCACCACCGCGCTACCCTATGCGAACGGTGCTTTCCATATCGGCCACATCATGGAGTACATCCAGGCCGACATCTGGGTGCGCTTCATGCGCATGCGCGGGCATGAGGTAAATTTCGTCGGCGCCGACGACGCGCACGGTGCGCCGATCATGATCGCTGCCGAAAAAGCCGGCGTGACGCCGCAGGAATTCGTTGCCAAGATTGCGGCCGGGCGCCAGCAGTACCTCGACGGTTTCCATATCGCCTTCGACAACTGGCACTCGACCGACGGCGAGGAGAACCACGCGCTCTCCAAGGAGATCTACCGTCACCTGCGCGACGACGCGAAGCTGATCACTACCCGCACGATCGAGCAGTTCTACGACCCGGTAAAGAACATGTTCCTGCCGGACCGCTATATCAAGGGCGAGTGCCCGAAGTGCGGCGCCAAGGATCAGTACGGCGATTCGTGCGAGGTCTGCAGCGCCGTCTATGCACCGACCGAGCTGAGAAATCCGTACTCGACGCTGACCGGCGCCGCGCCGGTGATGAAGAGCTCCGAGCATTATTTCTTCCGGCTTTCGGATCCGAAGTGCGTGGACTTCCTGCGCAGTTGGGCGCTGGACCCGAGCCGGCTGCAGCCAGAAGTGGCGAACAAGGCGCGCGAGTGGCTCGACAGCGACTCGGGCCTCGGCGACTGGGACATCTCGCGCGACGCGCCCTACTTCGGCATCGAGATACCAGACGCGCCGGGCAAGTACTTCTATGTCTGGCTGGACGCGCCGATCGGCTATCTCGCGTCGCTCAAAAATCATTTCGACAAGGCCGGCCGCGATTTCGATGCCTTCCTCGCCGACCCGGCCACCGAGCAGTATCACTTCATCGGCAAGGACATCACCTACTTCCACACGCTGTTCTGGCCGGCGATGCTGCATTTTTCCGGCATGAAGGTGCCGAACAATGTCTTCGTACATGGCTTCATCACCGTCAGCGGCGAAAAGATGTCGAAGTCGCGCGGCACCGGCATCTCGCCGCTGCGCTATCTCGAGATCGGCATGAACCCGGAATGGCTGCGCTACTACATCGCGGCCAAGCTGAACGCGCGCGTCGAGGACGTCGACTTCAACCCCGAAGACTTCGTTGCCCGCGTCAACAGCGACCTGGTCGGCAAGTACATCAACATCGCCAGCCGGGCGGCGGGCTTCATCGCCAAGAAGTTCGGTGGCAAACTCGCGATGGGCTGGGCCACGGCCGATGACCCCTTCCTCGCCGGGCTGCGCTCCGCCGGCGATGAAGTGGCCTCGCTGTACGAGGCGCGCGAATACGGCAAGGCGCTGCGCCTGGTGATGGAGCAGGCCGACCTCGTGAATGCCTATGTCGATGCGAACAAGCCGTGGGAACTGGCAAAGGATCCGGCCAACAATGCGCGCACGCAGGAAGTCTGCTCGCGCCTGCTGGAAGCCTTCCGCATCCTGACCCTCTACCTCAAGCCAGTGCTGCCGGCGCTGGCCGCGCAAGTCGAGTCGCTGCTGAACATCGCGCCGCTGCAGTGGACCGATGTCGGCCACGCGCTGCCGGACCAGCATGCGATGCAGCCCTATTCGCACCTGATGACGCGCGTCGAGCCGAAGATGCTGGATGACCTGTTCGAGCCGCCGGCCGAGGCCGAAGGCTCGACAAAGGCAGCTGCCGCAGCATCCGACATCGAGGCCATCGACGCCCAAATCACCATCGACGATTTCGCCAAGGTCGACCTGCGCGTCGCGCGGATCGTCGATTGCGAGGCTGTCGAGGGCTCGGACAAATTGCTGCGCCTGACGCTGGACGTCGGTGAGGGCCGCATGCGCAATGTGTTCTCCGGCATCAAGTCGGCCTACCGGCCGGACGACCTGAAAGGTAAGCTGACCGTGATGGTGGCCAACCTGGCGCCGCGCAAGATGAAATTCGGCGTCTCCGAGGGCATGGTGCTGGCGGCCAGCGCGAAGGACGAGAAGTCCGATCCCGGCATCTACATCCTCGAACCTTGGCCGGGCGCGCAGCCGGGCATGCGGATCCGCTGAGCGCGGCGGCCGCCGGAGTAAAATAGGATTTGCATTGTTTGGCAACTATCAGGATGGGCTGGCGATGAGTCTTTTCAAGAAAAGCGGTTACGTGTCCGAGTTCACCAGTTTTCTGACCGAGCTGAAGCAGCAGAATCCGACCCTCGAGGCCGACCAGCAGGCCGGTCGCGCCCGCCTGTGGGACAAGCAGAAGCTCGACCTCGACGAGATGCGCCGCACGCAGGCGTCGCGGGTCAGGCAGAAGGCCTACGTCTACCAGTCGAACTGATCACCCGCATCGTGAGCACCAGCACCGAAACGCCGGCCGACGGCGGCCCGACCGCCGGGTCCGACCACGAGCAGGACAGCACGCCGGACGTCGTCGATGGCGTCGCCTTCGCGAAGCTGTACGGCGAGCCGCTGTTCAAGTTGCCGAACGACCTGTACATCCCGCCGGATGCGCTCGAAATCTTCCTCGAGGCTTTCGAAGGCCCGCTCGACCTGCTGCTGTACATGATCCGCAAGCAGAACTTCAACATCCTCGACATACCGATGGCGGCGGTCACGCACCAGTACCTCGACTACATCGAGCAGATCCGCCAGCGCAACCTCGAGCTGGCCGCCGACTACCTGCTGATGGCCGCGATGCTCATCGAGATCAAGTCGCGCATGCTGCTGCCGGCAAAGAAGGTCGAGGGCAGCGAGGAGCCGGTCGATCCGCGCGCCGAGCTGGTGCGCCGCCTGCTCGAGTACGAGCAGATCAAGCTGGCCGCCTTCGAACTCGACACCCTGCCGCAGGTCGGTCGCGATTTCGTGCGCACGCAGGTCTATGTCGACCAGACGGTCGTTACCCGCTTCCCGGACGTGAACATCGCCGACCTGCAAGCGGCCTGGAACGACCTGCTGCGCCGCGCCAAACTGACCGCGCGGCACACGATCACGCGCGAGGAACTGTCGGTGCGCGAGCACATGACCGGCATCCTGCGCCGCCTGCAGAGCGCGAAGTTCGTCGAGTTCCAGGATCTGTTTGATCCGTCGCGCGGCGTGCCGGTGGTGGTCGTCAACTTCATCGCCATGCTCGAGCTGGCCAAGGAAACCCTGATCGAGATCACGCAGGCCGAAGCCTTCGCGCCGATCTACGTGCGACTCGCCTATTCGCCGAACTGACCGCCTGCCATTCCTGTGGCCGGTGCGGCAACGGCGCCGATACCGGCAGCTTTCAACGACCGAGACTTCCCATGAAAATCATTTCGTCGATCGCGGAACTGCGCGACCATCTGCGCGGACAGCTGCGCACCGCCTTCGTGCCGACCATGGGCAACCTGCACGAAGGCCACCTGTCGCTGATGCGGCTGGCGCGCAAGCACGGCGATCCGGTGGTGGCGTCGATTTTCGTCAACCGCATGCAGTTCGGGCCGAACGAAGACTTCGACAAGTACCCGCGCACCTTCGCCGCCGACATCGAGAAGCTCGAGAAGGAAGGCGTATACGTGCTGTTCGCGCCGACTGAAAAAGACATCTACCCGGAACCGCAGGAGTTCCGCATACAGCCGCCGAACGATCTCGGTAATACCCTCGAGGGTGAATTCCGCCCCGGCTTCTTCACCGGCGTGACCACCATCGTGATGAAGCTGTTTTCCTGCGTGCAGCCGCGCGTGGCCGTATTCGGCAAGAAGGATTACCAGCAACTGATGATCGTGCGGAACATGGCGCGCCAGTTCGCGCTGCCGACCGAGATCATCGCAGCCGAAACCTGGCGCGCGGACGACGGTCTGGCGCTGTCGTCGCGTAACGGCTACCTGTCCGTTGCCGAGCGTGCCGAGGCACCGGCGCTGTACCGCGAACTCAACCTCGTGGCCGACGCCATGCGCGCCGGCCATCTTGATGTCTCGCTGCTGGAAAAGCATGCGGTGCAGCGGCTGGCCGAGCGCGGCTGGAAGCCGGATTACGTCGCCATCAGGAAGCGCATCGACCTGCAGCCGCCGACCGCCGGCGACCTCGCCACCCGGGAGCCGCTGGTCGTGCTGGCCGCCGCCAAACTCGGCACCACCCGCCTGATCGACAATCTCGAGATCTGATGGCGACGCGCCTGCTGCGCTGCCTGCTTGCCGCCGCGCTGCTGCTGTGCGCGGGCGCCCGCGCGGAGCCGGCAGTCACCGATGATGCCGACCGCCGCATCGCCCTGCCCTCGCCCGCCACGCGCATCGTCAGCCTCGCGCCGCATGCCACCGAATTGCTGTTTGCCGCCGGCGCGGGCGCGAAGGTGGTCGGCGTCTCCGACTACAGCGATTACCCGCCCGAGGCACGGCAACTGCCGTCGGTCGGCAGTAGCCGGCAGCTCGACCTCGAGCGCATCGTCGCGCTCAAGCCCGACCTCGTCGTCGCCTGGAAAAGCGGTAATAACCCGCGGCAGGTGGCGCGGTTGCGCGCGCTGGGGCTGACCGTGTTCGAGAGCGAGCCGCGCCGCTTCGATGACGTCGCCACCTCGCTCGAGCGCCTCGGCACGCTGGCCGGCAGCTCGCAGGGACGCGAGCAGGCCGCAGAGTTCCGTCGCCGCCTCGGTGGTTTGCGCGAACGCCATGCCAGGCGCGGGCCGGTGGCGGTGTTCTACCAGATCTGGCCATCGCCGCTGATGACGCTGAACGACGCGCATATCGTCTCCGAGGCGATCCGCCTGTGCGGCGGCCGGAACGTGTTCGGCTATCTGCCCGTGCTGGCCCCGACCGTCAGCCGCGAAGCGGTCGTGAAGGTCGACCCGGAGGTGATTTTCGTCAGCGACGAGCGCAGCGATGCCTTCGACCGCTGGCGCACATTCTCGCACCTGAAGGCGGTCAGGTCCGGCCACCTGTTCCGCATCGACGGCGGCCTGATGAACCGTGCAGGGCCGAGACTGATCGAGGCTACCGACATGCTGTGCGAACGGATCGATCAGGCACGACGACCATGAACAGACCAACACAGACTCATCGGAGACCGGAATGAACCAGGAACAACTCGACCAACTGAAGCAGGCCGGGCGCGGCACGCTGCCCGAGCATCTGGGCTTCGAACTGCTGTCGGCCGACGAAGGCCGCATCACGGCGGCCTTCGACATCCGGCCGCATCACCTTGCGCCGAACGGCTTCCTGCATGCGGCATCGATCATCATGCTGGCCGATACCTGCTGCGGTTTCGGATGCATGGCTCATCTACCCGAGGGCGCGCACAGCTTCACCACCATCGAAATCAAGAGCAACCATCTCGGCACCGCGCGCGAGGGCCGCGTCGAATGCGAGGCGAGACCAGTGCATCGCGGACGAACCACGCAGGTATGGGACGCGACGGTGACCGCAGCGGGCAA
>JAMNXS010000097.1 GCA_023653025.1 Burkholderiaceae bacterium | reverse complement strand
TACGAGGCGATCATTTTCCTGATCTGGCGCGTAGCCAGCAGCAGGCCGAGGCCGAAGCCGTCCACGCCGGCGTTGTTCGAGATCGCGGTCAGGTCCCTGACGCCGGAATCGCGCAGCGCGGCGATCAGGGCTTCGGGAATGCCGCACAGGCCGAATCCGCCGACGGCGACGGTCTGGCCATCCTGCACCACGCCGGCCAGTGCGCTGGCGGCGTCCGGATAGACTTTGTTCATGGGTCTCCTCAGGTAAACTGTATGGGCCGATTCTGTCAGATGGACAGTGCGCGCAAGAATAAAAGCGCCCAGGCCCGCCGACAATACCGTAAAAGTACGATCCCGCCCGGATGACCGCCACCCCGCCCCTGCATGACCAGCCGATCGATTTCGCCATGATTTTCGAGCGGGCGCCGGTCGGGCTGTGCGTGTCGGAACAGCGCAGCATCCGCACCTGCAATGTCGCGCTGGCGTCGATGTTTGGCTACAGCGTCGATGCGCTGAACGGCCAGTCCTTCTCCGTCCTCTATCCGAGCGCGGACGAATTCGAGCGCACCGGCGTTCGCATCGCGCCCATCCTGAACCGGCAGGGTTTCTACTCCGACGAGCGGATCATGAAGCGCGCCGACGGCGAACTGTTCTGGTGCCATGTGACCGGCCGCGCGCTGACGCGCGACGACCCGCATGCGTCGGGCATCTGGACCTTCGAGGACCTGTCGAGCCGACGTCCGGTAACGGCCGAGCTCAGCGCACGCGAGCGGGAAGTGGCCGCGCTGCTGGTCGAAGGCAAGACCAGCAAGCTGATCGCGAAGCAGCTGGCGCTGTCGCCGCGTACGGTCGAGATGCATCGCGCGCGGCTGATGAAGAAGTTTGCGGCGAGTACGTCCAGCGAGCTGGTGAATCGCTTGCTGGGAGGACGGTTGGGGTAGTGTTTGGTACGTATGGCCAATACCTGTGTCGAACCGTAGGGCGGATAGAGCCGAAGGCGAAATCCGCCATGCCCTCAACCACACCAGACTCACCGCCCCGCCAGCCGCTCCCTCACCTCCCCCGGCAACGGCACCGACTTCTCCACCCGCTGATCCACCCACACCACCTTCGCGCCGCCCTGGGCGAACACCAGTTCCGGATCGTCGATGCGCCGGATTTCATGCACGGTCTCGAAGCTCGAACGCCCCGGCGCGCCGACCCATGACGTCACCTCGATCTCGCCCGGATAACGCAACTGCCGCAGGAAGCTGCAATGGGCGTTGACGATCACGGGCCCGACCCCGCCGGGCGTAGCCGGGAATCCGAGCGACTCGAACAACTCGATGCGCGCCTGTTCGAGGTAGCGGAAGTAGAGCGTGTTGTTCACATGGCCCATCGCATCCATGTCGCCCCAGCGCAGCGGCATGCGCGTGCGCCCGAGCAGGAGGTACCCTTCGGGAACCGCCATCAGAAGGCTGCCATCCCGTCATCGGCCGTGATTGTGGCTCCATTCATGAAGCGCGACTCGTCGGCCGACAGCAGCAGCAGCAGGCCGTCGAGGTCCTCCGGCTGGCCGACGCGCTTGCGCGGCAGCATGGCGACCAGTTTCTGCCCGCCCTCGCTGGCGAAGTAGTCGCGGTTGATCTCGGTCTCGATGTAGCCGGGGCAGATCGCATTGACGTTGATGCCGTGGCGCCCCCACTCGAGCGCCATCGCCTTCGTCATCTGCACCACCGCTGCCTTGCTCATGCAGTAGACGCCGATCTGCGACAGCACGCGCAGGCCGGCGACAGAGGCGATGTTGATGATCCTGAACTGCCGGTTGGGCTCGGCCTTGGAGCGCAGGATCATTCGCTTCGCGACTTCCTGCGCGACGAAGAACGCGCCCTTGGTGTTGGTGTCCATCACGAAGTCATAGTCTTCGGGCGTGACGTCGACCAGCTTCTGCGTGGCCGACACGCCGGAATTGTTGACGAGGATGTCGATCGGGCCGGCCTCGGTCTCGGCGTGCGCGATGGCCGACTTGATGCTGGCATGGTCGGTCACATCCAGTTGCACCATGCGCGCCGCGCCGCCCGCGGCCTCGATCTCGGCGCGCAACTCCTTGAGCCGCTCCGTGCGGCGTGCAGCCAGCACGACCGTGGCGCCGGCCTCGGACAGGATTTTTGCAAAGCGGGCACCGAGCCCGCTGGAGGCACCGGTCACCAGCGCGACCTTGCCCTCGAAATTCACTTCAATGCCCACAAAGTCTCCCTTTACAAGATGAACTGCTGCTCGAGCCCTTATCATTACACGAATCACATGCGCGCCGACTGCCGAAGCGGCTGGCGCGCATACCGGAAATCCGTGACAATCCCGGCACGAAAACAACAGGCCCGACCATGACCAGTCCCAGCCCCAGCCAGCAAGCCCGCTTTCTCGAACAATTCGGCCCGCGCGACGCCATGGACTACGACGTCCTCGTCGTCGGCGCCGGCCCGGCCGGCCTGTCGGCGGCGATCCGCATCAAGCAGCTAGCCGAGGCGCGCGGGCAGGAGATCAGCGTCTGCGTGCTCGAGAAAGGCAGCGAGCCCGGCGCGCACATCCTGTCGGGCGCGGTGATGGATCCGACGGCCATCGACGAGCTCTTTCCCGACTGGAAGGAGCGCGGCGCGCCGCTGAACACGCCGGTCAGCGAAGACCGTTTCATGTTCCTGACCGAGACCGGCGCCGTCACCACGCCGAACTGGCTGCTGCCTGGCTGCTTCAAGAACCACGGCAACTACATCGTCTCGCTCGGCAATGTGGTGCGCTGGCTGGCGCAGCAGGCCGAGGCCATGGGCGTCGAGATCTTCCCCGGCTTCGCTGCGGCCGAAGTGCTGCACGACGAGAGCGGAGCGGTGGTCGGCGTCGCCACCGGCAACCTCGGCGTCGGCAAGGATGGCGAACCGACCGGCGAATTCCAGCTCGGGATGGAGCTGCGCGCCAAGTACACGCTGTTTGCCGAGGGCGCACGCGGCCATCTCGGCAAGCAGCTGATCTCGCGCTTCGGCCTCGACGCCGGCTGCGATCCGCAGACCTACGGCATCGGCATCAAGGAACTGTGGGAGATCGATCCGGCGCGGCACCAGCCGGGGCTGGTCATCCACACCGCCGGCTGGCCGCTGGATGCGGACACCTATGGTGGCTCCTTCCTCTACCACCTCGAGAACAACCAGGTCGCCGTCGGCTACGTGGTCGGCCTCGCCTACCAGAACCCCTACCTGTCGCCGTTCGAGGAATTCCAGCGCTACAAGACGCATCCGTCCATCCGCGGCTACTTCGAAGGCGGCAAGCGGCTCTCCTATGGCGCGCGCGCCATCACCGCCGGCGGCCTGCAGTCGCTGCCCAAGCTGGTCTTCCCGGGCGGCGCACTGGTCGGCTGCGATGCCGGCTTCCTCAATGCCAGCCGCATCAAGGGCAGCCATGCGGCGATGAAGACCGGCATGCTGGCCGCCGAGGCCGCGGTGGAAGCGATCGCTGCCGGCCGCGCGCAGGACGAACTCTCTGCCTACCCGGCCGCCTTCGAGCAGTCGTGGCTGCATGAAGAACTGCACGTGGCGCGCAACTTCAAGCCATGGATGAGCAAGGGCCTTTACCTCGGCACGCTGATGGTCGGCGTCGACCAGTTGGTCTTCCGCGGCAAGGCGCCGTGGACGCTGCGCCACCGGCATGCCGACCATGAATGCCTGCGGCCGGCGTCCGAATTCCAGCCGATCGCCTATCCCAAGCCCGATAACGTGCTGACCTTCGACCGGCTGTCGTCGGTCTTCATCTCGAACACCAACCACAACGAGCACCAGCCCGCGCACCTGACGCTGAAGGATGCTGCCGTGCCGGTAAACGTCAACCTCGCGACCTACGCCGGCCCGGAATCGCGCTACTGCCCGGCCGGCGTCTACGAGTACGTGGCGGCCGACGGCGGGCAGCGGCTGCAGATCAATGCGCAGAACTGCGTACACTGCAAGACCTGCGACATCAAGGACCCGACGCAGAACATCGTCTGGGTGACGCCGGAGGGTGGCGGCGGGCCGAATTATCCGAACATGTGATTTGATGCGATCCGACGGCGGGTTTCGCCTGCGGCTCTACCCGCCCTACGACCACCCATGACCGTAGGGCGGGTAGAGCCGCAGGCGAAACCCGCCACGATGCCTTTTACCGCCCCCATGCCCCCCTCCCCCGTCTCCCTTGCCGAAGCCCTCCGCTACTGGCTGCGCCTCGGCTTCATCAGCTTCGGCGGCCCGAGCGGCCAGATCGCGCTGATGCACACTGAGCTCGTCGAAAACAAGCGCTGGATTTCCGAACAGCGCTTTCTGCACGCGCTCAACTACTGCATGCTGCTGCCCGGCCCGGAGGCGATGCAGCTGGCCACCTACATCGGCTGGCTGATGCACCGCACGCCCGGCGCGCTGGTGGCCGGCGGCCTGTTCGTGCTGCCCTCGCTACTGATACTCGTCGCGCTGTCGTGGATCTACCTCGCCTTCGGCGACCTGCCGGTGGTGGCCGGCATCCTGTACGGGATCAAGCCGGCCGTGGTGGCAATCGTGCTCGCCGCCGCCTGGCGCATCGGCACGCGCAGCCTGAAGAACCGCTGGCTGATCGCCATCGCGCTGCTGGCCTTCCTGATGATCGCCGCGCTGCACATCCCTTTCCCGGCCGTGATCGGCGCGGCCGCGCTGCTCGGCATCGCCGGCGGGCGCTTCGCGCCGCAGTACTTCCAGCTCGGCGGCGGCCATGCGGGCAGCAGCAAGCACTACGGCCCGGCGCTGATCGACGATCACACGCCGCCGCCCGCGCATGCGGCCTTTGGCTGGCGCTACCTGCTGCGCACCGTGGCCATCGGCGTGCTGCTGGGCGCTATCGTGCTGCTGCTGCTGAACCTCGCTTTCGGCTGGCGCAATCCACTGGTGCAGATGGGCTGGTTCTTCACGAAGGCGGCGCTGCTCACCTTCGGCGGCGCCTATGCAGTGCTGCCCTATGTCTATCAGGGCGCAGTCGACCACTTCGGCTGGCTGACCGCGCACCAGATGATCGACGGTCTGGCGCTGGGCGAGACTACGCCGGGCCCGCTGATCATGATCGTCACCTTCGTCGGCTTTGTCGGCGGCTGGACCAAGGAAGTGTTCGGTCCGCTCGCGCTGGCCTGGTCCGGCGTCGCCGGTGCCCTGGTAGCGACCTTCTTTACCTTCCTGCCCAGCTTCGTGTTCATCCTCGCCGGCGCACCGCTGGTCGAGGCCACGCGCGGCAACCTGAGGCTGACCGCGCCGCTGACCGCGATTACCGCCGCCGTAGTCGGCGTCATCGTCAGCCTGGCCGCCTTCTTTGCGCTGCACGTCTTCCACCTCGACCAGGCTCCGGAGCGCTGGGACTGGGTGGCGATGGCCATCGCGGCGGCGGCCGCCGTGGCCCTGCTGCGGTTCAAGGCCGGCACGATACGGCTCATCGTCGCCTGTGCGGTGGTCGGCCTCGTGGTATCTTTGTTTCCAATCCGGCCGCCCCTGTGATGGTCATTGCAACGATTTGCCGGAATGGCCACCCGCTCTTCCGCTCTTAACATGACTGAACGCATCATCCCCGTCGCCGACCTGCGCTACCTGCAGTCGGTGCCGCATATTCCGCAACCGCTGATTCCAGCCACCGGGCTGCTCGCCGACAAGCTGGGCCGCCCGCTGCGCGACCTGCGCATCTCGGTCACGGACCGCTGCAACTTCCGCTGCGTGTATTGCATGCCGAAGGAAGTCTTCGACAAGGATTACCAGTTCCTGCCGCACGGCCTGCTGCTGTCCTTCGAGGAAATCACGCGGGTGGCAAAAATCTTCATCGCGCACGGCGTCGAGAAAATCCGCCTGACCGGCGGCGAGCCGCTGCTGCGCAAGCACATCGAGAAACTGGTCGAGATGCTGGCCTCGCTGACCACGCTCGACGGCAAGCCGCTGGACCTGACGATGACCACCAACGGCTCGCTGCTGGCGAAAAAGGCGCAGTCGCTGAAAGACGCCGGCTTGAAGCGCGTGACCGTCTCGCTCGATTCGCTCGACGACGCGACCTTCAAGCGCATGAACGACGTCGACTTTCCGGTATCAGACGTGCTGCACGGCATCGAGGTCGCGCACAAGGTCGGGCTGGGGCCGATCAAGGTCAACATGGTCGTCAAGGGCGGCGTCAACGATCAGGAAATCGTGCCGATGGCGCGCCACTTCAAGGGCAGCCCGGTGATCCTGCGCTTCATCGAGTACATGGACGTCGGCGCTTCGAATGGCTGGAAGATGGATGAAGTGATTGCTTCGGCCGAGGTCGTGCGTCGCATCAGCGAGCAGATGCTGCTGGAAGAAATCGAACCGAACTACACCGGCGAGACGGCAGAGCGCTGGCGCTATCGGGACGGCAGTGGCGAGATCGGCGTGATCTCGAGCGTCACGCAGGCCTTCTGCAGCGACTGCAACCGCGCACGGCTGTCGACCGAAGGCAAGCTCTTCACCTGCCTGTTCGCCACCGGCGGCCACGACCTGCGCGCGCTGCTGCGCGCCGGCCACAGCGATGAGGAAATCATCGCGGCGATTGCCCACCTGTGGGCGCTGCGCGAGGATCGCTACTCGGAGCTGAGAACGATCAGCACCGAAGGGCTGGCACGGCCGGTGCGCAAGGTGGAGATGTCATATATCGGGGGTTGAGGCGCGATTTCGCCGCACCTTGCGCGCGCGTGGGTCCCGGCTTGCGCCGGGATGACGAATCCAGCGCCGGTACCCTGAAAATCGTCATTCCGGCGCAAGCCGGGATCCAGTGTCTTTCGTCATTGTCCGAAGACATTCCCAATCGCTTCATGACCAACTCGATTCAACATCTGGCGCAATCCCTCATCGGCTACGATCCCGACGCGCTGCGCGTCGAACTCGCGCAGCAAGCCATCGCCGGCTGCATCGCCCCGATTACCGACACCGAGCGCGTGCCGCTAAAGCAGGCGCTCGGCCGCGTGCTGGCCGCCGGAATCACCTCGCCGATCAACGTCCCCGCGCATGACAACTCGGCGATGGACGGTTACGCGCTGCGCGGCAGCGACCTCGGCGGCGCCGACGTCCACCTGACGATCGTCGGCAAAGCCTACGCCGGCCATCCGTATCCGCAGGAAGTGCGCGCCGGCGAATGCGTCCGCATCATGACGGGTGCGGTCATCCCGCGCGGCTGCGACTGCGTGATTCCGCAGGAGCGGGTGAAAGACGCGAACGATGTCTCGGTGCTCATTGCGGCCGGT
>JAMNXS010000096.1 GCA_023653025.1 Burkholderiaceae bacterium | reverse complement strand
TGCCGAACGGCTTCTTCTTTAAATTCGGGGGTAAAACGAGGGGTGTTCATGGTCTGCTCCTATGAAGAATTCATAGGCTGGGATTGTCTACCAGACCGGGGGTAGTCCATTCATAGGCTGGGATTGTCTACCAGACCGGGGGTAGTCCAAGAGGTCATGCGGCGCGTCTACCAGGACGGGGCGGACCCGGCGCGTGTGCTGGCGGAGATGTCGGCGGCTCAGCGCAGCCATCCCATGCTGGCCGAAATACTCGATCATCTGCTGGACGGCAATGCGCGGATGATGCGCTCGGTGCGCGAAATGACCCAAGTCGTCGAACGCAATTCGACCACGCTGGCCGAACTGGCGTGGCAGGCCAAGAGTGTCAGCCAGGCGATGGCCAGCCTCGCGACCAGCGGCGCGCAGGCGGCATCGTCATCGCAGCTGCTGGCGCAGAACTCGGCGCTGGTGAGCAGCGAGGCATCCAAGGTTGGCGAGCTGGCGCAGCAAGCACAGGACAACTCGCAACTCGGCCAGCGCGAACTGCTGCAGACCATTACTGCCATGCGCACGATGGGCGAGCACACGCAGCAGGCTAGTACCTCGATCACGCGCCTGCAAGACAGCTCGCGCAAGATCGAGAACATCGTACAGCTGATCCGCGAGATCGCCGATAAGGTCAATCTGCTGTCGCTAAACGCAGCGATCGAGGCGGCACGCGCCGGCGAGCACGGACGCGGTTTTGCCGTTGTCGCGCAGGAGGTGCGCAATCTCGCTGAAAAAACCTTCCATGCAACCAAGGAAATCGATACCAGCGTCGGCGGCATCATGAGCGAGACCCGGCACGCAGTCGAGCGCATCAATGCGCTGCTGACCGACGTTCAGGCCAACGTGCAGCAGATCGAGCAGGTGGGGCAGCGCCTGAAGGGCATACTCGACTTCTCGAGCGTACTGTCGGGCCAGATGGGTGGTATCGTCAGCGCCTCCGAGGAGTCGGCGCGCAAGGTACACGGCATCTCGGATTACCTGATCAATATCCAGCAGGAGCTGACCAGCTTTGGACGGCGGATTGAGGACCAGGAATCGCAAATTGTCAACCTGACCGAGCTGGGCGAAGGCTTCTTCGACCAGTTGGTCGAACTGCGTTTCGACAGCACGCACAACCGCATGTTTCAGGTCGCGCGCGCTGCGGCCGATGCAGTACAGCGGGTGTTCGAGCAGGCGATCGCCCAGGGCAGGCTGAAACGTGACGACCTCATGAGCCGAGACTATGAGCCCATCGCGGGCACCAATCCGCAAAAATTCCGCTCGCGCTTCGATGCATTTACCGACCAGGTGCTGCCGGCCATACAAGAGCAGGTGCTGCGCGACCATCCGGTGATCGTGTTCGCGATTTGCACCGACAAGGGCGGCTACGTACCGACCCACAACGACAAGTTCGCCAAGCCGCCGACCGGCAATTACGAGGTTGACCTCGTGCAGAGCCGAAGCAAGCGTATTTTCGGCGATCGCACCGGCAGCCGCTGCGGCGCGCACACCAAGAAGCTGCTGCTGCAGACCTACAAGCGCGACACCGGCGAGATCATGCATGACGTGTCGGTGCCGATTTACGTGAACGGCGTCCACTGGGGCGGCTTCCGCATGGGTTACAAGGCGCACTAGGCCGGACGACTGCCGGCTGCCCTCCGTCAGGCCGCCGGCCTGCGCGCTCTGCTATCCTGTGACGCAACCGGCAACGGGGCCGGCACAGGCAACCGACGGGGGAGACGCCATGCATGACGAGTCCACGCACCACGCCGACCAGGCCAGCTTCGCCGACATGCGCGAGAGTACGGCCGACGACTGGAAGATCATCGGCAATGAATACCGGCAGTTCGCGGCGGCGCTGCCCGATCGCGTGCTGGCCCACCTGAAGCTGCTCGACGGCGATTTCGGCGGCTACCCGGTCGACCGGCTGACCCACAGCCTGCAGACGGCCACGCGCGCCTACCGCGACGGCCGGGACGAGGAATACGTAGTCTGCGCGCTGCTGCACGACATCGGCGACACGCTCGGTTCCTACAACCACCCGGATGTTGCCGCCGCCATTCTGAAGCCTTTCGTCAGCCCGGAGAACTTCGAGATGGTCGAGAAACACGGGCTGTTCCAGGCCTACTATTTCTTCCACCACCTCGGGCTCGACCGCCACCTGCGCGACCAGTTCGTCGGCCAGCCGCTGTACGAGCGCACATTGGAGTTCTGCGAAAAATACGACGCGCCTGCCTTCGACCGTGATTACGACACCTTGCCGCTGTCGTTCTTCGAACCGATGCTGCGGCGCGTGATGGCCAGCCCGCGGCAGACGATCTATGCGATGCAGGATGCCGAGCCTGCCTGATACCGGCCGGGCTCGGCGCGGCGCGCATTTTCAGGTAACGTAGCGGTCAGGGAAGGAGTGCGGCCGGCACCGCCCGAACCGTACCCGCTGCAACCGTATTCGAGGAGGAGACATGGCGTCCACTACCCACTCGCTTCGCAGCGGCCCGATGCCGCCGTCCGAGATTGTCCGCCTCATCGTCGCCGGCGCGGCGGACCTGCGCGCCACCGGCTTTCGCGGCGCGGCCTATGGTGCTCTCTTCGCGCTGATGGGCTATGTCATCGCCCGCGTCTACGAACAGGTCTGGCAGATGACGATGGGCCTGACGGCAGCGTTCTTCCTGATCGGGCCGTTTATCTGCTGCGGCATCTACGAGCTCTCGCGGCAGCGCGAGCGCGGCGAACCGGTCGACCTGCGGTCCAGCTTGACCTGCTGGAGACGCAACTGGAAGTCGGTCGCGTTCTTCGCCGCCACGCTGACCTTCTTCATGATCGTCTGGGCACGCGTGTCGGTGGTGCTGTTCGCGCTGTTCGCGACGCATACCTACCCGGAGCTGACCGACATGATCCGCAACATCGTCTCGATGAACAACCTCGCGTTCCTGCTGGTCTGGACCGCCGTCGGCTGCGTTTTCGCTGCGCTGGTGTTCGCGATCTCGGTGGTGTCGATGCCGCTGATGCTGGACCGCGACGCCGACACGATGGAGGCCATCGGTACCAGCGCCGTCACGCTGTGGAACAACCCCGGCGCGATGCTCGTCTGGGCGCTGTCGATCACGCTGCTGATCGGCGCCAGCCTCGTGCTCTTCCTCCCCTTGCTGGCGCTGACGGCGCCGCTGGTCGGCCATGCTACGTGGAAGGTGTACCGGGCGCTGGTCCCGGCCGACATGCCGCTGGCGTTCGCGGCCGACGAAGGCTCCACCGCCGAAAACGGCGCGTCCTGAGCTGATGCAAGGCTGGCAACTGCGTCAATGACCGGCCTTGCCGTCGAAGCGTGCTTCGGTGTTTGCTCACGCGTTTGATTAACTGCCCTTAGCTGTCGGGTAAGTTTTCCTGAATCATGAGCGGCCGCAGGGCCGTTACAGTGCGACACTGGACTCCGGGCCGCCGCCGCACGTCGCTGCTGCTGCCGTCGGGGTCCTCGACCAGGGACTTCCGATGGATATTCATGAGTACCAGGCCAAGTCCCTGCTGTCGGACTTCGGCGTCATCGTGCCGCCGGGCGGCGTGGCCTACAGCCCCGACCAGGCAGTGTATGTGGCCACCGAGCTGGGCGGCGCGCACTGGGCGGTGAAGGCGCAGATCCATTCCGGCGGCCGCGGCAAGGCCGGCGGCGTCAAGCTCTGCCGCACCTACGGCGAAGTGGCTGCCGCCGCCGAAGCCATGCTCGGCTCGCGTCTGGTGACGAACCAGACCGGCCCCGAGGGCAAGGTCGTGCACCGGCTGTATGTAGAAAAGGCCACCGCCTTCCAGCGCGAGCTCTACCTTGGCTTCGTCCTCGACCGCAAGATTGAGCGCATCCGCGTCATTGCCTCCGTCGAGGGCGGGATGGAGATCGAGGAGATTGCCCGCTCGAAGCCGGAATCGATTCTGCAGGTCGAGGTCGAACCCGCCGTCGGCATGCAGCCGTTCCAGGCCCGGCAGCTGGCGTTCGGGCTCGGGCTGAACCTGAAGCAGGTGTCGCAGGCCGTGACCATCATCCTCGGTTGCTACCGCGCCTTCCGCGACCTCGACGCAACCATGGTTGAGATCAATCCGCTGGTGGTGACCCGGGAAGACCAGGTCATCGCTCTGGACGCGAAAATGTCCTTCGATGACAACGCCCTGTTCCGCCGCCCGAAAATCGTCGAGATGCGCGATCCGGCCGAAGAAGACCCGCGCGAGGCGCGCGCGGCCGAGTTCGGCCTGAACTATGTCGGCCTGAGCGGCGACATCGGCTGCATCATCAATGGTGCCGGCCTCGCGATGG
Source organism: Burkholderiaceae bacterium (assembly GCA_023653025.1). Lineage (GTDB taxonomy): Bacteria > Pseudomonadota > Gammaproteobacteria > Burkholderiales > Burkholderiaceae_D > Pernthalerella. Next base: position 2,982 of record JAMNXS010000096.1, on the reverse strand, counting down.
CGACGATGGACAACATCAAGTACTGCGGCGGCGAGCCTGCCAACTTCCTCGACGTCGGCGGCGGCGCCTCGCCGGAGCGCGTGGCTGCCGCGTTCAACCTCGTGCTGACCGACGCCAATGTCAAATGCATCCTCGTGAACATCTTCGCCGGAATCAATCGCTGCGACTGGGTGGCGCAGGGCGTGGTGCAGGCGGCGAAAGACCTGCGCGTGCCGCTGGTCGTGCGGCTGGCCGGCACCAACGTCGAGCAGGGCCAGGCCATCGTGCGCGACAGTGGCCTGCCGATCATCACCGCCGACTCGCTGATGGAGGCCTGCGAGAAATCCGTCAGGCTGGCACGCGGCGAGACTGTCGCCTGACGCAGTGGTGGACGTTTACGACCGGAGAGCAGGTTCATGAGCATACTTATCGACGAAACGACGCGCGTCATCGTGCAGGGATTCACGGGTGACAAAGCGACCTTCCACGCCAACGAGATGATCCGTTACGGCACCAATGTGGTGGGCGGCGTCACGCCGGGCAAGGGCGGCAAGACGCATCTCGAGCGGCCCGTGTTCAACACGGTGCTGCAGGCGGTGCAGGAAACCGGCGCCCAGGCCAGCCTTGCCTTCGTGCCGCCACCGTACGCGGCCGATGCATTGATGGAGGCGGCCGACGCGGGGCTGGAACTGGTCTGCATCATCACCGACGGCATTCCCGCGCAGGACATGATGCGGGTGAAGCGCTACCTGCGCCGCTACCCGAAAGAGAAGCGCACCACCATCGTCGGCCCGAACTGCGCGGGTATCATCAGCGCCGGCAAGGCGATGCTTGGCATCATGCCCGGGCACATCTACAAGCGCGGCAACGTCGGCATCATTTCGCGCTCGGGTACCCTCGGCTACGAGGCGGCTTCGCAGATGAAGGCGCTTGGCATCGGCGTGACGACCAGCGTCGGCATCGGCGGCGACCCGATCAACGGCAGCTCTTTCCTTGACCACATGGCGCGCTTCCAGAGCGATCCCGAGACCGAGGCGGTGGTCATGATCGGCGAGATCGGTGGCCCGCAGGAGGCCGAGGCGTCGAAATGGATCAGGGACAACATGACCAAGCCGGTCGTCGGCTACGTGGCCGGACTGACCGCGCCCAAGGGGCGGCGCATGGGGCATGCCGGCGCGATCATCTCCGGCGAAGGCGACTCCGCGCTCGAGAAGGCCGACATCATGGCTTCCTACGGATTGTTCGTCTCGCCCAGCGCATCGGAACTGGGCGCTACCGTGAAGCAGGCGCTGGCCAGCATCGGCAAATAGCAGTCCCGCAGGGCATGGCCGTGCCGCAGGCACGGTTCAACGACGGAGGATGGATGAGCTTCACGATCATTGAACAGGCAACCGCAAGGCTGCACCGCTCGGAGCTGGCGGTGCCCGGATCGAACCCGCAGCTGTTCGAGAAGGCGGCCAGCTCGGCTGCCGACATCGTCTTCCTCGATGTCGAGGATGCCGTTGCTCCGGACGACAAGGCGCAGGCGCGCAAGAACATCATCGAAGGCCTCAACGATATCGACTGGGGCCGCAAGACGATGATGGTGCGCATCAACGGCCTCGATACGCACTACATGTATCGCGACGTGGTAGATATCGTCGAGGCCTGCCCGCGCCTCGACATGATCCTGATTCCCAAGGTCGGCACCGCCGCCGACGTCTATGCGATCGACATGCTGGTGACGCAGATCGAGGCCGCGATGAAGCGCAGCAAGAGGATCGGTTTCGAGGTGCTGATCGAGACGGCGCTCGGGATGGCGAACGTCGAGGCGATCGCGCAGTCGAGCAAGCGCCTCGAGGCGATGTCGTTCGGCGTGGCCGATTATGCGGCATCGACGCGGGCCAGAACCACCGTCATCGGCGGCGTGAACCGGGATTCCGGCGTGCTGACCGACCCCGACGCCGAAGGACGCCGCCACTATTACTGGACCGACCCTTGGCACGCGGCGCAGACGCGGATGATGGTCGCCTGCCGCGCCTACGGGCTGCGCCCGGTCGACGGGCCGTTCGGCGATTTTGGCGATGCGGACGGCTTCCTCGCCGCGGCCAACCGCGCGGCCGTGCTCGGCTACGAGGGCAAATGGGCGATCCACCCGTCGCAGATCGAGCTGGCCAACCAGGTGTTTACGCCCTCGGAGGCCGAGGTGAAGAAAGCGCGCCGCATTGTCGAGGCGATGGCCGAAGCGGCCCGGGCGGGCAAAGGGGCGGTAAGCCTCGATGGCCGGCTGATCGACATCGCCAGCATACGGATGGCCGAGGCGCTGCTGGCCAAGGCCGACCAGATCGGGCAGCAGGGCTAGCCTGCGCCTGTCGCTGGCAGCGAGGGCGGAAGCGGCGGTTGTGTTCCGGACGCGTCAGCGGTAGTTGCGACGCTTGGCGGGCGCGGCGCCGCCGTCGGTGCGCGGCTTCAGGTGACGGAACATGATGCGGCCCTTGCTCAGGTCATAGGGCGACAACTCGAGCGTGACGGAGTCGCCGGCCAGGATGCGGATGTGGTTCTTGCGCATCTTGCCGCCGGAGTAGGCCACCAGCGTGTGCCCGTTTTCCAGCGTCACGCGATAGCGGGAATCGGGAAGGATTTCATCGACGGTTCCGTGCATTTCAAGCAGTTCTTCTTTGGCCATGGGGCGTCCTTTCAGGCTGGGTTGTTCTAGGGCGCGAGCGCGCGCAAGCAGGCCGGCAGCGCGGGCGCCGCGGGGCAACGTGCAGTGGGGCTCGCCGGATGCGGAGAAGTTTGACGTGCGCCGGTCTGTTGCAACCAGCGCAGGGCTGAGGTGAGCAGGGTGGGGGGTCTGCGGACCGTGTCAGACAACGGTCGCCACACCGGAGAGCAGAGCGCGGCAACTCCCGAATGATACACAGGTTTGGCCGCGGCTCCGAAAAACTTTGCCCTCGGGCCGCTGCCTGCCGGGATTCACTGATCGCGGATGATGAAGTTACCGTATCGCACCTCCAGCGGCGT
>JAMNXS010000095.1 GCA_023653025.1 Burkholderiaceae bacterium | reverse complement strand
CTTTCTGCACGACGCGGCGCGCGCATGGCATGCGAACCGCGCCGGCGACGCGGGGATGCGCAATTTCCGGCTTGCCATCGACCGCAGCTTTTCGATCGAGGGGCGCGGCACCATCGTCACCGGTACCGTGCATGCCGGGTCGCTGGTTGTCGGCGATACGGTGCGCCTGCTGCCTTCCGTGCGCCATACAAAACCGCTGACGGCGCGCGTGCGCGGCCTGCATGCATTCAACCGCCCGGCCGAACACTGCGCGGCCGGCGAGCGCGTGGCGCTGAACCTGGTCGGCGTCGAGCGCAGCGACATTCGTCGCGGCGACTGGGCCGTGGCCGGTTCCCTGTCTCACCGCACCGACCGGCTGAGCGTGACCGTCACGCTGCTGCCGGAGGCGAGACCGCTGGCCCACTGGAGCAGCGTACATGTGCACGCGGGCGCGGCGCACACGCTGGCGCGCATCGCGCTGCTCGAGGGCGAACTGCTGCAGCCCGGCGCATCGATGCTGGCCGAGCTTGCGCTCGACGTGCCGCTGCACCTGTGTCATGGCGACCGCATCGTGCTGCGCGACGCCTCGGCGCGGCACACGCTCGGCGGCTGCGTGGCGCTGGATGTCTTCCCCCCGCTGCGCGGCAAGCGTGGAAGAGAGCGGCTGGCGCTGCTGCATGCGCAGCAGGATGCCGACGACGGCGAGGCGCTGCGCGCCCTGCTGACGATGGAGCCGCGCGGCATCAGCCTGTCGGCGTTCGCGGCCAACCGTAACCTCGCGCCCGAGTCGCTGCCGCTGCTGCTGGCGCAACTCGATGCGGTGCAGGTCGCCACTGGCGACGGCCTCTATGCGTGCCTGCCCGCTCACTGGCAGGCGATGCAGGACCGGATCGTCGACGAGACCGGCAAATTCCATGAGCGTGAGCCGGACAATGCCGGCGTCGAGCGCGAGCGCCTGCGCCGCAAGAGCTTCCCGACGCTGGCACCCGAGGCCTTCGCCGCGGTGCTGCAGCAGTTACTGGAGTCCGGCCGCCTGCTGCCGGCGCATGGCCGTTTCGTCGCCCTGCCAACGCACAAGGTCGAGTTCAGTGCATCCGAGCGCCTGATATGGGACAAGGTGCTGCCGAAGCTGATGGACGAACCCTTCCAGCCGCCGCGCGTGCGGCCGCTGGCGCAGGAACTCGGCATCGACGAAGCAGAGATGCGGCGGCTGATGGGCAAGTCGGCGCGGCTCGGACAGTCCTATCGCGTCGCGCACGATCACTACTACCTCGCCTCGGCGGTGAAGGACCTCGCAAGCCATGTCGCCGCGCTGTGCGACGAACAGGGCTGCGCCAAGGCCGCGCCCTTCCGCGACCGTATCGACACCGGCCGCAAGCTCGCGATACAGATTCTCGAGTTCTTCGATACCATCGGCTACACGCGGCGGATCAGGGAGCATCATGTGATCCGGCAGCCGATGATGTGGGGGTAGGGTCGCATCGAGGGCGGGGATGGGTGGCGGATTTCGCTGCGCTCTATCCGCCCTACGCAATCGGCCTACGGCTGTCCGATTCCCCAGCATGTCGTAGGGCGGATAGAGCACAGCGAAATCCGCCATGCCCACGTATAATCGCGCACGGTTTGCATATGGAAGAGCTTCGCTTCCCGGTTGGAACGGCAGGACTTCAAATCCTGAAGAGGTTGCCAGCAATCTTTGGTGGGTTCGACTCCCACGCTCTTCCGCCCACTCCCCTGCGCCGATGACCTCCGCTTTCGCACACGACGGCTTCTATCCCTTCGAAGGCCCGGCCACGACGGGTCTCGAGCTGATACCGCTGTCGGTACGGCACAAGCTCGACTGCGCGCAGGTCAAGCTGCACTTGTCGCAGTGGCAGGCGCTGAGCATCGACGAGCGCGCGCAATTGCTGCGCCGTGCGTGCGTCAGCGCCGACGAGGTGCTTGGCTACCGCGCGCTGCTTGACGACATGATCGGCCGGTATCAGGCCGCGCCGCCCACGCCGCACCCGCTGACCGGAGACGAGCCGTGGCGAGATTTGTCACGCTGGCCGAAGGTGGTGGTCGATCAGTGCGAAAAGCAGGACGCGCTTCTGCCGCCTCTGCGGCAGTGGCAAGCCATGGCGGAGGCAGACCGGCATGCGTTGTTCGTCCTCGGGCGGTCGAGGCATTCGCAGGCGGAGTTCGTGGCGGCGATGAGGTTGTTTTTTCCGGGGTGAGGCAAAGCGGCGGATTTCGCCTGCGGCTCTATCCGCCCTACGTGTCAACAATTTTTCCGTAGGGCGGATAGAGCCGCAGGCGAAATCCGCCAATCCGTGCTGATCAAGCCAACATTCCCCGATGCGCGTCGATCGCCTCGCGCACGACGGGACTCAAATCGCCGGCTTGGCCGCCGTCGATTGTCTGGAGGATGGCCTTGCGCATCCTCGGCTCCCAGAACTTCTTCAGGTGCGTCGCGATATCGACCTTCGCCTGCTCGCGATCCGGCATGCTCTCGAAGAACGCGCCAATCTGGTTCGCCATCTTCACGAGATTATGAATGTCCATCGTCGTGCTCCGTCATCAACCGTTCAGGATGCGCGTACACCACATACGACGCATCGCGCATGAAACCCGCCAGCGTCACGCCGGCCTGCTCTGCCAGCTTCACCGCGAAGCTGGTCGGTGCCGAAATGGCGGCGATTGCGCCTACGCCCATGGTCGCCGCCTTTTGCACCATCTCGTAGCTGGCTCGACTGGTGATCAGCAGGCTGCCGCGCGTGAAATCGGCGCTCCGGGCCGCCAGCGCGCCGATCAGCTTGTCGAGCGCATTGTGCCGGCCCACGTCTTCGCGCACGCAGACTACCGCGCCCGACTCGTTCATCCAGGCCGCCGCATGCGTGGCGCCGCTCTGCTGCTGCAACGGCTGCAGCGCGTGCATCGCGCGCATGCCGGCGCTCATCGCAGCCGCCGCCACCGGGTGGCGGTGCATGACCGGAATGAGCGGGCGCGTCACCTGATCCAGCGCCTCGGTGCCGCACAGCCCGCAGCCGGTGCGGCCCGTCATGTTGCGGCGGCGCTCCTTCAGTTTCACGAAGCGCTCGCTGGCAATGTCGATATGCACAAGACAGCCATCGGGCCGCTGCTCGACTTCGCAAGCATAGAACTCGGCAGGGCTGGCGATGATGCCTTCGGTCAGCGAAAAGCCGAGCGCGAAGTCGCCGAGGTCGGCCGGCGAAGCCAGCATAACCACATGCGAAATGCCGTTGTATTCGAGCGCGACCGGCATTTCGACCGCCAGCACGTCCTGCGCTTCGGCCAGCCGGCCGTCGCGCCAGCGCAGCACCGGCACCTGCTCCAGCGTGTCCGCGCCGTCGCCGAGCTGCGCCGCGTCGGGGTCATGTCCCATCCGTCATTCCATTCGATCAGCCGGCGTCGAGCTTCGCCAGCTGCAGCTGTTCCTTGTTGAAGCGCTCATAATTCTTCTGCCATTCCGACGGCTGGGTGACGGGCATCACCTGCACCGCCGTCACCTTGTACTCGGGACAGTTGGTGGCCCAGTCGGAGTTGCTGGTCGTGATCACGTTGGCACCGGATTCCGGGAAGTGGAACGTGGTGTATACCACGCCCGGCTGCATGTTCTCGCTGATCGTCGCACGCAGCACGGTCTGCCCGGCGCGCGACTCGACGCCGACCCAGTCATCCTCACGAATGCCGCGCTCCTGCGCATCATGCGGATGGATCTCGAGCCGATCTTCGCTGTGCCACTTCAGGTTTTCGGTACGCCGGGTCTGCGCGCCGACATTGTACTGGGACAGGATGCGGCCGGTGGTCAGGATCAGCGGGAAACGCTGGGTGACCTTCTCGTCGGTGGCCACGTACTTCGTGATGATGAAACGGCCCTTGCCGCGCACGAACGCATCGACGTGCATGATCGGCGTGCCTTCCGGCGAGGCGTCGTTGCACGGCCACTGCACGCTGCCGAGGCGATCGATCTTGTCGTAGGTCACGCCGCGGAAAGTCGGCGTCAACGCCGCGATCTCGGCCATGATCTCCGACGGATGCGCATAGTTCATCGGGTAGCCGAGCGCGTTGGCCAGCAGCTGCGTGGCCTCCCAGTCCGAGTAGCCGGCCTTCGGCGGCATCACCTTGCGCACGCGCGAGATGCGGCGCTCGGCATTGGTGAAGGTGCCGTCCTTCTCGAGGAAGGACGAGCCCGGCAGGATCACGTGCGCGTACTTGGCTGTCTCGTTGAGGAAGATGTCCTGTACCACCAGGCACTCCATTGCCATCAGCGCCTCGGCCACATGCTGGGTGTTCGGGTCGGACTGCAGGATGTCCTCGCCCTGCACGTACAGCCCCTTGAAGCTGCCGTCGAGCGCAGCCTCGAACATGTTCGGGATCCGCAGTCCCGGCTCGGGGTTCAGCGTCACGCCCCAGCGGGCCTCGAATTCGCCGCGCACCGTGCTGTCGGAGATGTGGCGGTAGCCCGGCAATTCATGCGGGAAGGAGCCCATGTCACACGAGCCCTGCACGTTGTTCTGGCCGCGCAGCGGGTTCACGCCCACGCCGAGCCGGCCGACGTTACCGGTCGCCATCGCGAGGTTGGCGATGCCCATGACCATCGTCGATCCCTGCGCATGCTCGGTCACGCCGAGGCCGTAGTAGATGGCCGCATTGCCGCCGGTGGCGTAGATGCGGGCAGCTGCGCGTAGCTCCTCGGCCGGCACGCCGGTGACGGTGGCCATCGCTTCCGGCGAGTTCTCCGGACGCGCGACGAAGGCTTTCCAGTCCTCGAAGGATTTCAGGTCGCAGCGCTCGCGGATATAGTCTTCCTTCAGCAGGCCCTCGGTAACGATGACGTGCGCCAGCGCGTCGATCACCGCAACATTGGTGCCGGGCTTGAGCTTCAGATGATAGTCGGCACGGTAGTGCGCACCCTTGACCATGTCGGTGCTGCGCGGGTCGACCACGATCAGCTTGGCGCCCTGGCGCAGCCGGCGCTTCATCTGCGAGGCGAACACCGGATGCGCGGCGACCGGGTTCGCGCCGATGACCATGATCACGTCGGCATGCATCACCGAATCGAAGGTCTGGGTGCCGGCGGACTCGCCCAGCGTCTGCTTCAGGCCATAGCCGGTCGGCGAGTGGCAGACGCGCGCGCAGGTATCGACGTTGTTGTTGCCGAAGGCGGCGCGCACCAGTTTCTGCACCAGATACGCTTCTTCGTTCGTGCAGCGCGACGAGGTAATGCCGCCGATCGAATCGCGGCCATGCTTGGCCTGTATCCGGCGGAACTCGCTGGCCGCGTAATTGACGGCCTCCTCCCACGACACTTCCCGCCACGGATCGCTGATCTTCTTGCGGATCATCGGCTTCAGGATGCGGTCCTTGTGGGTCGCATAGCCCCAGGCGAAGCGACCCTTGACGCAGGAGTGGCCGTGGTTGGCCTTGCCGTCCTTCCAGGGCACCATGCGCACAACCTCGCTGCCCTTCATCTCGGCCTTGAACGCGCAGCCGACGCCGCAGTAGGCGCAGGTGGTGATCGCGCTGTGCTCGGCCACGCCGATCTTGATCACCGTCTTTTCCGTCAGCGTCGCCGTCGGGCAAGCCTGCACGCAGGCCCCGCAGGAGACGCACTCGGAGTCCATGAAGGCCTCGTTCTGGCCGGCCGCCACGCGCGAGTCGAAGCCGCGGCCGTCGATGGTGAGTGCGAAGGTGCCCTGCGTTTCCTCGCAGGCGCGCACGCAGCGGTTGCAGACGATGCACTTCGACGGATCGTAGGTGAAATAGGGGTTCGACTCGTCCTTCTTCAGTTCGGTATGCGTCAGGATCGGCGCCTTGCCCTTCGTGTAGCGGACTTCGCGCAGGCCGACCAGGCCGGCCACGTCCTGCAACTCGCAGTTGCCGTTGGTCGGACAGGTCAGGCAGTCGAGCGGATGGTCGGAGATGTAGAGCTCGAGCATGCCGCGGCGAATGTCGGCCAGCTTCGGCGTCTGCGTGCGTACCTTCATGCCGGGCTCGACCGGCGTCGTGCAGGACGCCGGGTAACCGCGCCGGCCCTCGATCTCGACCAGGCACACGCGGCAGGAGCCGAAGGCCTCCAGCGAATCGGTCGCGCACAGCTTGGGTACGTTGATGCCGGCCTCGGCGCTGGCGCGCATGACCGATGTGCCGGCCGGCACGGTGACGGACACGCCGTCGATGTCCAGCGTGACCAGCGTGCCGGAAGCACGCGCGGGGGTACCGAAATCCTTGTCGTCGATAGCGTTCATGCCAGCTCCTTTGCCTGCTCGGTGACACCAAAGTCTTCAGGGAAGTGATTCATTGCCGACAGCACGGGGAACGGCGTCATGCCGCCCATCGCGCATAGCGAACCGTTCATCATCAGGTCGCACAGGTCGCGCACCAGATGGATCTGCTGCTCGCGGTCCTCGCCGGCGATCACCTTGTCGAGCGCTTCCCTGCCGCGCGTCGAGCCGATCCGGCACGGCGTACACTTGCCGCAGGATTCGATCGCGCAGAATTCCATCGCGTACCGCGCCTGCTTCAGCATGTTGACCGTGTCGTCGAACACCACGATGCCGCCATGGCCGAGCGTGCCGCCGATCTTCAGGAAGGCTTCGTAATCGAGCGGCGTGTCGAATTGTGATTCGGGCAGGTAGGCGCCAAGCGGTCCGCCGACCTGCACGGCGCGCATCGGACGGCCGCTGCGCGTGCCGCCGCCGAAGTCGTCGAGCATCTCGCGCAGCGTGACGCCGAAGGCTTTCTCGACCAAACCACCGCGCCGGATGTTGCCGGCGAGCTGGATCGGCAGCGTGCCGCGCGAGCGGCCCATGCCGAAATCCTTGTAGTAGCCGGCGCCGCGCGCGAAAATCACCGGCACCGTGGCCAGCGAGATGACATTGTTGATGACCGTCGGCTTGCCGAACAGGCCGGAGATGGCCGGCAGCGGCGGCTTGGCGCGCACGATGCCGCGCTTGCCCTCGATGCTCTCGAGCAGCGCAGTCTCCTCGCCGCACACATACGAGCCGGCGCCGACGCGCACCTCGAGATCGAACGCCTTGCCCGAGCCGCGAATGTCGCGGCCGAGGTAGTGGTGCGCACGCGCGATCGCGATCGCCTCGTTAAGCGTGGCAATCGCATGCGGGTATTCGGAGCGCACATAGATGTAGCCCTTGTCCGCTCCCACGCCGAGGCCGGCGATGGTCATGCCCTCGATCAGCATGAACGGATCGTCTTCCATCACCATGCGGTCGGAGAAGGTTCCGGAGTCGCCTTCGTCGGCATTGCAGACGATGTATTTTTGCGTCGCGGCCGTGTTGCGCACGGT
>JAMNXS010000020.1 GCA_023653025.1 Burkholderiaceae bacterium | reverse complement strand
TGCGCAGGCCGGCATTGCCGCTTTCCACCAAGGCGGCTGCCAGCAGCGCCAGCAGGCCGACCAGCCCGACCGAGAACACCGCCAGCGCGAGCAGGCTCTCCACGAGCGCGCTGCCGGCGATTCGATGCAAGGGTCGATGCAAGGGCCGATGCAGGGGGCGACGCAAGTATCGTTGGCGCAGCATCATCGCCTCACCGGCATCGCTCGGGGCGGCTGGTTGCAGCCACCGGATCGCACAGCCTCACCATTCCCTGCGCAGCGATCAGGAGCACCAGCCGGCGCGCACTGTCGTCGCGCGCATGGGTAACATCGACGCGGGAGATGTCGGTTCCGCTGCCGACGGCAGCCGCCGCGCCCAGCGCATCGAAGGTGATGCCGGCCGGCAGACCCGTCCCGGCAGCGATGGCGGCGGTCAATGCCGGCATGTTGGCCGGCGGGGACGCGCCCCAGCGCACGTCGGTGGCGGCGCTCACCGGCTGGCGCCGTATCGTCGCCGGGCAGCGCGCCGTGACCTGCACGCAACCGACCTCCCAGCCCGGGCGACCCTGCGCATCGACCAGCCGCAGCCGCACCGGTGCATTGCGAGCAACCGCCTCGGCGCGGGCCGACTGCAGCGCGGCCAGCAGCGCACCGGCGCTGCTGCGGACCTCGACGTCGCGCAGCCACTGCCCGGCCGCCGGTGCGCCGAAAGCCAGCAAGATCGAACTGACCGTCAGCACGGTCATCAGCTCGATGATCGTCATGCCGGCGTGATGGGAGGTCAGCATGACGCCCCCCGCCGGGTAATCCAGCAATCCAGCGGCACCGGCCCCCATGCGTCCGGCAGCGCGGTGGTGCGTGCCTGGCCTTGCTGATCCAGCGTGTAGGTGAAGCCGTCCATCGCGCCGTGGGCCACACCGCGGGCGACGAGCAGGAAGCTCTGGCCGTCGATCGCCGGCTCGCAGCGGAAATCGAAGAACGTCGATTGCGGCAGCTCCGCGCCACAGACCCTGCCGTCGCGATAAGTGCGCCGGTCCTGGTAGAACTGCTCAAGCCGCATGGCGGTCAATAGCAGGCCGCTGGTGGCCTCGGGTACGCGCGTGCGCATCATGTGATCACGGTACGACGGCAACGCGACCGCGCCGATGATGGCTGCAATGGCAAGCGCCACCATCAGCTCGACGAGGCTGAAACCGGCATCGGAACGCGCATCGGACATCGCAGGGAACCACGGAAGCAAGCTAGGCCGAGTAGCTTGCGTAATTCCGCGATGAACCGATGCGATCGTTAGCCCTGAGGCTAACAATTCATGAAGATGGCTGGTTGTTGGAGCCGTGCTCGCTAAACGAACGCAGTGCGCGCCGTGTCGCCGCTCAAGGGCTTGGCGAGGACTTCCGCTAGTGGTGCCTTGCGCTAGTGCGGCCTCGCGCTGGTGGGGACTGCCGGCAGCGGGCCGGCCGGGTCATGCAGGGGCGAGTTCCGTGGCGGGCAGCACGCAGGCTTCGATCACGCGCAAGTCGTTGTCGCGCGCGAAATCACGCAGGAACAGGTAGGCCAGCGGCTCGAGCTGGTGGATGCGGGCATCGACCAGCACTGAGCGCACGCCTTCGATGAAGCCGGGCGTCACGTACGGCGAGTAGCGCAGGTGCATGTCGGCGCGGTGTGCGCCGTCGGGCTGGAAGCGGCCCATGATGCCGCACAGCCGGTCGGCCCAGTCGCTCGGACGAAACGGACGGCCGGACGAGGTCACGCCGTGGATGATGAAATCGGTGGCAACGAAGCCCGGATCCGCAGCGTGGCTGGACATGAGGTTTGACGTTCCTTCGGGTGAAGACGGCAAGCTGGTGGGTACGGCGCTCGTGCGGCAGCGCAGCAATCTTCGCTATCTTACTCAAGACTCACGCACATGGAAAGAGAAGTGCGAAATTAATGCCAAATGGGCGAAAAACGACGCATTTATCCTAGCCAATTGGCAACAGAAATCATCAGCAGCACCAGTATCCACAGCAGCAGCGCGCGCCAGATCAGGCCGACGGTGCTTTGCAATGCGCGCAGCGACGGCTCTTCGCCGGGGAGCACGTCGATGTCGGGCGGCGTGTCGATGACGCCGACATCGGTTGGCGGCAGGCTCGATGCGTTTTCCGTCGGGGTGCCCAGCCGCACGCCCATCGCACCGCCGCCGGCGGAAAGGATGATGCCGGTCGACTCGTCGGACCAGCGGCGCGCAAAGTTGCGCCAAGCATAGACGGCGTCTTCGAAATTGCCGACGATGGCAAACGCGATCGCGGTCAGCCGCGCCGGCACCCAGTCGATCACGCGGAAGGCACGGCGCGCGAACTGGCCGAAGGCTTCGTTCTCCAGATGGGCCGGCTCGCTCCACGCGCGCGCCAGGTACTCGGCCACCCGGTACAAAACCGCGCCGGCCGGGCCGATCGGCGCCAGCAGCCAGAAAAAGACGCCGAACACATTGCGATGCGTGGTGACCAGCGAGCGCTCGACTGCGAGCCGGGCGATGTCGCGCGCGTCGAGCTCGGCGGTCTCGGTGCGCGACCACTCGGCCAGCAGCCGGCGCGCTTCCATCAGGTCGCCGTTGTTGAGCGCGATCTGGATCGACGAAAAATAGTGGCTGTAGTGGCGGAAGCCGAGCGTCAGGTAAACGATGAGGACGGTCCACGCCAACTGGGCTAGCGGCCCGGCGTAGGCCAGTAGCCAGTGAACCAACAGCGTCGGCGCGACCAGCGCCGACATCATCACCAGCCAGCCCAGCCGGCCATGCTCGGCACGCCCGGCATTAAAGCTGCGCTCGACGCGCGCGGCCAGCGCAACGATCCATCCGTACACCGGATTGTCCCGGCGCAGCGGACGAAACTGCTCGAGCACCAGGACGACAAGGATGGAAAACAGGGTCATGGGGGAAATCCGGAATAAATAGCAGCGACGGACGATAGCTTATCAGGTGAAGGGCGGGCGGCCCGGCCCCGGCCCGTCCACGCCGCACGCGAGCCGCGCTAGCCGGCGCGCAGGAAATGATAGAGATTGCGCAGCATCGCCGCCGTCGCGCCCCAGATGAAATGCCGGCCATAGGGCATGGCATAGAAACTACGGCGCCCGGTCGGCGGCGGGAATTCGGCGCTGCGGCGTTCGTGGTTCGCGCCGTCCATCAGAAAATCCAGCGGTGCCTCGAAGATCTCGGCGACCTCGAACTCGTCGGGCACGAGCGTGAACGGCGGATGCACCAGCGCCACCACCGGCGTGACGAGAAAGCCGGTGCCGGTCCGGTACTCGGGCAGGCAGCCGAGCACCTCGACATGGCGGCGCGCCAGCCCGACCTCTTCTTCGGTCTCGCGCAGCGCCGTGTCGACGGGATCCGCGTCGCCGGCATCGACCCGGCCGCCGGGAAAACTGACCTGCCCCGCATGGTCATGCAGGTGGGCAGTACGCATCGTCAGCAGGACGGCAGGCGCCGCATCGCGCACGACGATCGGCACCAGCACCGCCGCCGGCACCGGCGGGCGGCCGCCGGGCGGCGCGGGTTCAGCCGACGCCGACTCGGCCGAAAACTCGGGCGACCAGGGGATCGCCGAGGCGAAGCGCTGCCGCAGGCCCTCGGCCGAGAGCCGGTCCGCAGGCACGGCCAATGCAGGGCCGTGCCCGTCTATCCTTGCCTTGCTGGGATCGAACTGGAGTGTCTTCATGGTCGGGTGGCGGCGGCTTCGCGGGTCGGGCGAAAAAAAGAAAAGGGCACCCCGGGGTGCCCTTTCCGATACGTCACGGCTGTGATTACTCCGCAGCGGCTGGCGCCTTGCGGGTCGGCAGCTTTTCGCGGATGCGTGCCGACTTGCCCGAGCGCTCGCGCAGGTAGTACAGCTTGGCGCGGCGGACATCGCCGCGGCGTTTGACGTCGATCGACGCGATCAGCGGCGAGTACAGCTGGAACGTACGCTCGACGCCCTCGCCCGACGAGATCTTGCGGACGATGAAGTTCGAGTTCAGGCCACGGTTGCGGCGCGAGATCACGACGCCCTCATAGGCCTGCACGCGCTTGCGGTTGCCTTCGACGACGTTCACGTTCACGACGACGGTGTCGCCCGGTGCGAATTCAGGAATGTTCTTGCCAAGGCGGGCAATCTCTTCCTGTTCGAGTTGCTGGATCAGATCCATTTCAATTTTCTCCAAAACCATCTTGCCGGCGCCCGAGTGCCCGAGAGGCGCTCGCCTGAACCTTCTGCCCGGTAGAGGATGGGGTTAACAAAACCGGGCTCTCGCCCGGACACTGCAACGGCTACGTCTGCTGCAATTTCTTCAGTACTGCCTCGTCGGTCGTGCTCAACAATCCCTGTTCGCGTGCCTGCGCGATCAGCGCCGGCCGCTTTTTCAGCGTCGCCTCGAGCGACTTCGCGCGCCGCCACTTCGCGATCTCCGCGTGGTGGCCGCCGAGCAGCACCGCAGGCACCGCGGCGCCTTCGTAGACCTCGGGCCGCGTGTAGTGCGGGCAATCGAGCAGGCCGTTGACGAAGCTGTCCTCAACCGCCGATGCGTCGTCATTCAGCACGCCCGGCAACAGCCGGATGACCGCGTCCATCAGCGCCATCGCCGGCAACTCGCCGCCCGACAGCACGACATCGCCGAGGCTGATCTCCTCGTCAATGCAGCGCTCCAGCAGCCGCTGGTCGACCGCTTCGTAGCGGCCACACAGCAAAACCAGCCCCGGCTCTGCCGACAACTGCACCACCTTGCGATGCTGCAGCGGCGCGCCCTGCGGCGACAGGTAAATCGTGCGCGGCGCCGGCAAGCCTGCCTGCTGCTGCCTTGCCTTCGCGGCGTTGATCGCGGCTTCCAGCGGCGCGGCCATCATCACCATGCCGGGGCCGCCGCCATACGGCCGGTCGTCCACGGTGCGGTGGTTGTCGGTCGTGAAATCGCGCGGATTCCACAACGACAGACCGAATCGCTTCTGTTCATGTGCGCGCCGCGTGATGCCGGAAGCGGTCAGTGCGCTGAACATCTCGGGGAAGAGCGTAACGACGTCAAACTGCATCACTCTCCCCTGCTGGCCACCGGGATCAGTAGTCTTTTTCCCAGTCGACGGTAATCACTTTCGCTGCCTGATCGACCCGGCTGACGAAACGGTCGACGAACGGTATCAGCAATTCCTGCGCCTTGTCCCCAGCGTTCGCGCCTTGCGCGCCCTGCGCACTCTGCTCGCCATGCGTTTGCGCCGCCGTCAGCGCCACCCGCAATATCGGGTGTGCGCCGTTGTCGATCAGCCCGGCGACCACGCCGAGCGACTCGCCGGCCAGGTTGACCACCGCATGACCGATCAGGTCGATCCAGTAAAACTCATTGTCGTCCAGCGGCGGGAAATGCGCTCGCCGGACCTGCACCGTCGCGCCACGCAAGGCTTCGGCCGCGCTGCGATCTTCGATGCCCATCAGGTGCGCGACCACATCCTCGCCTTGCGTGCGGACCTGCATCACGTCCACATCATGCAGCGCCGGCTGGTCCAGCCACCAGGTCTTCGCATGCAGCAGTGCGCCGGCGTCGGACGAGTAGGGCTTGAGCCTGACCCATCCGGCGATGCCGTAGGCGCCGGACACATGCGCCACCAGCACCAGATCGTCGGGAACCGGAATCCCCGCGGCACTGCCCGAAGTCACATCAGGCCGCGGCCTTCTTGCCGGCGCTCTTGACCAGACGCTCGACGGTCGGCGACAGCTGGGCGCCGACGCCGGTCCAGTGCGCGAGGCGGTCTTCCTTGATGCTGAAGCCCTCGGCAGCGCCGGAAGCGATCGGATTGTAGAAACCGATGCGCTCGATGAAGCGGCCGTCGCGGCGGCTGCGCGAGTCGGTGGCAACGATGTTGTAGAACGGGCGCTTCTTGGAGCCGCCGCGGGAAAGACGAATTACGACCATGATCTTCTCGACAAAGTGGGTTCGGACACGGAAAAGCCGGTGATTATAGCGGTTTTCACCATCCGGCAACAAGCAACATGCACAGCGGTTTGCAGGGAGGGCGCGACTGCGGCACACTGTGGGCACCAAAAATTGCCAATCGGATACAACTCCGGGGCCTTTACCGAACCCATTCACGCATGAACGCCGCCCACAAGAACAAAACCCTCGCTGCCCTGCTGTCCTTCCTGCTCGGGGCCATCGGCCTGCACCGCTTCTATCTGCGCGGCGCCGGCGACCTGTGGGGCTGGCTGCATTTCGCCAGCCTTCCGGCCAGCGCCCTGCTCGTTGCCGCCTTCCCGGAGTGGCCGCTGCTGGCGACGGCGTCGCCGCTGGCGCTGTCGGCGCTGGCGGCCAGCATAGAAACCTTCGTCATCGGCCTGATGCCGGACGACAAATGGGACGCGACCTGGAACCCCGCCTCCGGCCGCCAGAGCGACTCGCGCTGGCCGGTCGCCTTCCTGATGGTGGCCAACCTGTTCTACGGCGCGACCCTGCTGCTGGCCGTGCTGGCGCGCGCCTTCGACCTGATGCTCACCGGCGGCGCCTATGGCTGAACCTTGCCGGCGCAGGGGCGGCGCCTGCGCGACTCAGAACTGCGCTTCGGCCAGCGCCAGCACGCCTGCGCTGCCCTCGACGATGGCGTCGCGCGACGCCGGCGCGGTCGACAGATAGTAGTCGGCAAAAAAGCGCGCTGTCGCGAGCTTGGCCTGCAGAAAAGCCGCGTCGCTGTCGCCGGCGGCCAGCTTCTTCTGCGCGACCAGCGCCGCCCGGCCCATCTGCCAGCCGCCGAACACGACGCCCGCCATTTTCAGGTAGGGCACGCTGCCGGCGAACACGGCCTTGATGTCGGATTTCATCTGGCCGGCGACGAACTCCACCACCTGCTCCAGCGCATCGGCTGCAGCCGACAGGCGCTTCGCGATGACGGCAAGGTCGGCATTGTCGGCGGCCTTCAGCTCGGCGGCCGTCGCGCGCACCTGCGCGATGATGCCCTTGGCCAGCGCGCCGCCGTCGCGCGCGGTCTTGCGGCCGACCAGGTCGTTGGCCTGGATGGCGGTCGTGCCTTCGTAAATGGTCAGGATGCGCGCGTCGCGGTAGTGCTGCGCGGCGCCGGTCTCCTCGATGAAGCCCATGCCGCCATGCACCTGCACGCCGGTCGAGGCGACGTCGAGCGACATCTCGGTCGACCAGCCCTTGACGATCGGCACCATGAATTCATAAAACGCCTGGTTGGCCTGGCGCGCCGATGCGTCCGGATGGTGGTGCGCGGCGTCGAAGGCCGCCGCCGTCACGTAGGACAGCGCGCGCGCGGCCTCGGTCTGCGCGCGCATGCTCATCAGCATGCGCTTGACGTCCGGGTGGTGAACGATCGCGACCGGCCCTGCCGAGCCGGCCAGGTCGCGCGACTGCACGCGCTCCTTCGCATAGTGAACCGCCTTCTGGTACGCGCGCTCGGCGACCGCGATGCCCTGCATGCCAACCGCAAAGCGGGCCGCATTCATCATGATGAACATGTACTCGAGGCCGCGGTTCTCCTCGCCCACCAGGGCGCCGATGGCGCCGCCGTGGTCGCCGAACTGCAGCACGGCCGTCGGGCTGGCCTTGATGCCGAGCTTGTGCTCGATCGACACGCAATGCACGTCGTTGCGCGCGCCGAGCGAGCCGTCGGCATGTACCATGAACTTGGGGACGATGAACAGCGAGATGCCCTTGACGCCCTCGGGCGCATCCGGCGTGCGCGCCAGCACGAGGTGGACGATGTTGTCCGCCATGTCGTGCTCGCCATAGGTGATGTAGATCTTGGTGCCGAAGATCTTGTAGCTGCCGTCGCCCTGCGGCACCGCGCGCGTGCGCACCAGCGCCAGGTCGGAGCCGGCCTGCGGCTCGGTCAGGTTCATGGTGCCGGTCCACTCGCCGGACACCATCTTCGGTATGTAGAGCTGCTGCTGCTCGTCGCTGCCGGCGGTCATCAGCGCCTCGATCGCACCGTCGGTCAATAGCGGGCACAGGGCGAACGACAGGTTGGCCGAGTTGAGCATCTCGATGCAGGGCGTAGCCAGCAGCTTGGGCAGGCCCTGGCCGCCGAACGCCTGCGGATGCTGCAGCCCCTGCCAGCCGGCTTCGCCGAAGGCCTTGAAGGCCTCGGCAAAGCCGGGCGTGGTCGTGACTTGCCCGTCATGCCAGTGGCTGGGCTGCTGGTCGCCGGTCCAGTTCAGCGGGGCGACGACCTCGCCGCAGAATTTTGCGTTCTCCTCGAGCACGGCCTCGGCGGTTTCGGGCGTCGCATCCTCGCAGCCGGGCAGGCGGCTGATGGTATCGAGACCGGCCAGCTCGTTCATCACGAACGCCATGTCCTTCAGGGGGGCGGTGTAGCTCATGTCGATCTCCTCTTTTCTTGTTCAGTGATTGTGTCGCAAACAAAAACGGCCGTCTGTCATGTAGATGACAGGACGGCCGCAGGCGGCATCGGCGGGATCGCCGCCGGCGTCAGCCGAGTTCTTTGACCAGCGTCGGAACGGCCTCGAACAGGTCGCCGACCAGGCCGTAGTCGGCCACGCTGAAAATCGGCGCCTCCGGGTCCTTGTTGATCGCGACGATGGTCTTCGAGTCCTTCATGCCGGCCAGATGCTGGATCGCGCCGGAAATGCCGACGGCGATGTACAGCTGCGGCGCGACGATCTTGCCGGTCTGGCCGACCTGCCAGTCATTCGGCACATAGCCGGCGTCAACCGCGGCGCGCGAGGCGCCCATCGCCGCGCCGAGCTTGTCGGCAAGCGGCTCGAGGATCTTGAAGTTGTCGGCCGAACCCATGCCGCGGCCGCCGGAGACGATGATCTTGGCGGCAGTCAGTTCCGGCCGGTCGGATTTGGCGAGTTCGCGCGAAACGAAGGCCGACCTGCCGCCCTCGGCGACCGCATCGGCTTGCTCGATCGCGGCGCCGCCGCCGCTGCCGGCGGCGTCGAAGCCGGTCGCGCGCACGGTGATGACCTTGATCGGGTCGAGCGACTGCACGGTGGCGATCGCGTTGCCGGCGTAAATCGGGCGCTCGAAGGTATCCGGCGACTCGACCTTGGTGATCTCGGAAATCTGCCCGACATCGAGGCAGGCCGCCACGCGCGGCAGGATGTTCTTGCCGTAGGCGGTGGCCGGCGCGAGCACGTGGCTGTAGGCTTTTGCCAGCGCCAGCGCCTGCGCAGCGACGTTCTCGGCCAGGCCGTTGGCGAACTGCTCGGCGTCGGCGACGATCACCTTGCTCACTCCGGCAATCTGCGCGGCCGCAGCGGCAGCGGCTTCGCACTGATGGCCGGCGACGAGGACATGCACCTCGGCCGCGCATTGCGCAGCGGCGGTGACGGTGTTTAGGGTGCTGGCCTTCAGCGACGCATTGTCGTGTTCGGCGATGACGAGTGCGGTCATGGGCATTCCTTTAAATGACTTTGGCTTCGTTCTTCAGCTTGGCGACCAGTGTCGCGACATCAGGCACCATCGCGCCGGCCGAGCGCTTCGGCGGCTCGGCCACCTTCAGCGTCTTCAGGCGCGGCGCGACATCGACGCCGAGGTCTTCGGGCTTGACGACGTCGAGCGGCTTCTTCTTCGCCTTCATGATGTTGGGCAGCGTCACGTAGCGTGGCTCGTTCAGGCGCAGGTCGGTGGTGACGATGGCTGGCAGTTGCAGCGACACCGTCTCGAGGCCGCCATCGACTTCGCGCGTGACGATGGCCTGGCCTTCCTCGATCACGACCTTCGACGCGAAGGTCGCCTGCGGCCAGCCGAGCAGCGCGGCCAGCATCTGGCCGGTCTGGTTGCAGTCGTCGTCGATGGCCTGCTTGCCGAGAATGACGAGTTGCGGCTGCTCCTTGTCGGCGATGCCCTTGAGCAGCTTGGCCACTGCCAGCGGCTGCAGTTCGAGGTCGGCCGGCGTCTCGGCGAGTATCGCGCGGTCGGCGCCGATGGCCATCGCGGTGCGCAGCGTCTCCTGGCATTGCGCGACGCCACAGGAAACGGCGATCACCTCGGTGGCCTTGCCGGCCTCCTTCAGGCGCATCGCCTCTTCCACTGCAATCTCGTCGAACGGGTTCATCGACATCTTGACGTTGGCGATATCGACGCCGCTGCCATCGGATTTGACGCGGACCTTGACGTTGTAGTCGACCACGCGCTTGACCGGAACCAGTACCTTCATGGGAGTCCTTCTGCGTTTGCTGCTTGTTGATGACGTTGACGTAAACGGCAATTATAGGGACGAATCGCGACCGCCGCAAAATTTGCGCACGGTCGTTCGGTTTGACGGTGCGCCGTGGCGGTGCGGGCAGAGCATGGCGGATTTCGCCTGCGGCTCTATCCGCCCTACGGCCGAGCCGGAAAGTTTACGAACCGTAGGGCGGATAGAGCCGCAGGCGAAATCCGCCGTCAAATCCGCACAAGCTTTTATTTACGCCGCAAATAAAACGTAAATTCCTTCACCGCCGCTTCCGCGTTTTCCTGATGACTCAGCAGATCATTGCCGGTCTGCCGGGCGAACGCATTGAAATCGCGCACCGACCCGGGGTCGGTCGCCAGCACGCGCAGGACGTCGCCGGAGGCCATGTCGGCCAACGCCTTCTTGGCTTTCAGGATGGGCAGCGGGCAGTTCAGGCCGCGCGCGTCGAGATCTTTATTGAATTCCATGTTTTCCCGCCGAAAACGTCAGGCCGACACGCGCTGGCTGACCCAGCCGCTGACCGATGCCAGTGCCGCCGGCAGGCCGCTCGGGTCGGCGCCGCCGGCCTGCGCCATGTCCGGACGGCCGCCGCCCTTGCCGCCGACCTGCTGCGCGACATGATTGACCAGCTCGCCGGCCTTCACTTTCGCCGTCGCGTCGGCAGTCACACCGGCGATCAGGCTGACCTTGCCATCGCTGACGGTAGCCAGCACGATTGCAGCCGTCTTCAGCTTGTCTTTCATCTTGTCCATCACGCTGCGCAGTGTAGCGACGTCGGCGCCGTCGAGCGTGGCAGCCAGCACCTTGATGCCGGCGATATCGACCGCCTGTGCCAGCAGCTCGTCGCTCTGGCCGGAAGCCATCTTCGCCTTCAGCGACGCCAGTTCCTTTTCCAGCGCCCTTACCTGTTCCTGCACCTGCACGATGCGATGCGTCAGCTCCTCCGCCGGCGCCTTCAGCACGGCGGCGGCCTCGTTGACGCGCGCGGCCAGCGACTGCACCAGCGCCAGCGCATTCTCGCCGGTGACGGCCTCGACGCGGCGGATACCGGCGGCGACGCCGCCTTCGGAGACGATCTTGAACAGGCCGATATCGCCAGTACGGGTCACATGCGTGCCGCCGCACAGCTCGGTCGACGAGCCGATGCCGAGCACGCGCACGGTTTCGCCGTACTTCTCGCCGAACAGCGCCATGGCGCCGGCCTTGATCGCGTCGTCATACGGCAAGTGCTGCGCGTTGGTGGCTGCATTGGACAGGATTTCATGGTTGACCAGCGCCTCGACGCGGCGGATCTCGTCGGCCGTCAGCGGCGCGTTGTGGCTAAAGTCGAAGCGCGTCTTGTCCTTGTCGACCAGCGAGCCCTTCTGCACCACGTGACTGCCTAGCACCATGCGCAGCGCCTTGTGCATCAGGTGGGTCGCCGAGTGGTTGCGCATGGTGGCCGCGCGCACCTCGCCGTCGACCCTGGCGCTCACCGTGTCGCCAACCGCCAGCGAACCCGCGCTCAGCGTGCCGTGGTGGCCGAACACATCCGGCTGCACCTTCTGCGTGTCGGCCACCGAGAACGACGCATTGCCGCATTCGATCACGCCGACGTCGCCGGACTGGCCGCCCGACTCCGCATAGAACGGCGAGGTGTCGAGCACCACGATCGCTTCCTGCCCGGCGGCGATGCGGTCGATCGCCGCGCCGCCCACGTACAGCGCCAGCACCTTGCCCTCGTCGGCCAGCTTGTCGTAGCCAGTGAACAGGGTCTTCGGGCCGCTGTAGTCGATGGCCGCGGCCATCTCGAACTTGCCGGCCGCGCGCGCAGTCGACTTCTGCCTGTCCATCGCCTCGTGAAAGCCGGCTTCGTCGAGCGTGACGTCGCGCTCGCGGCAGATGTCGGCGGTCAGGTCGAGCGGGAAGCCGTAGGTGTCGTACAGCGCGAACGCGGTCTTGCCGTCAAGGCGGCCCGGATCTTTCGCGAGCGCGGCCTCGAGGATCTTCATGCCGTTGTCGAGCGTCTCGCCGAAGCGCTCCTCTTCCTGCTTCAGCACCACCGTCACGCGGTCGGCCGCGTCGGCCAGTTCCGGGTAGGCGTCACCCATTTCGCTGACGAGGTCGGGCACCAGCCGGTGGAAGAAAGGCTTCTTCTGGCCGAGCTTGTT
Organism: Burkholderiaceae bacterium; assembly: GCA_023653025.1. Lineage (GTDB taxonomy): Bacteria > Pseudomonadota > Gammaproteobacteria > Burkholderiales > Burkholderiaceae_D > Pernthalerella. The sequence goes on along the minus strand of JAMNXS010000020.1, from coordinate 29,314 downwards.
GCCGTGGCGGAGCGCGCGGCGGATGATGCGGCGCAGGACATAGGCGCGGCCCTCGCTGCCCGGCACCACGCCGTCGGTGACGAGGAAGGCGCAGGCGCGGATGTGGTCGGCGATCACGCGCAGCGACGCGTTCGTCAGGTCGGCAACGCCGGTCTCGCGCGCGGCGGCCCTGACCAGACGGTCGAACAGGTCGATTTCATAGTTGCTGTGCACGTGCTGCAGCACGGCCGCGAGCCGCTCGAGGCCCATGCCGGTATCGACGCAGGGCGCGGGCAGCGGGGTCAGCGTGTACTCGCCGGTGGCCGGGTCGAGCTGGCGGTCGAACTGCATAAACACGTTGTTCCAGATCTCGATGTAGCGGTCGCCGTCCTGCTCGGCGCTGCCGGGCGGGCCGCCCCAGACGTCCGGGCCATGGTCGTAGAAGATCTCGGAGCACGGGCCGCAGGGGCCGGTGTCGGCCATCTGCCAGAAGTTGTCGGATGCGTAAGGCGCGCCCTTGTTGTCGCCGATGCGCACCACGCGCTCCGGCGGCAGGCCGATCACCTTGGTCCAGATGTCATAGGCCTCGTCGTCGGTCTGGTAAACGGTGGCCCACAGCTTTTCGGCCGGCAGCCCATAGACCTCGGTCAGCAGTTCCCATGCCCAGACCAGCGATTCTTTCTTGAAATAGTCGCCGAACGACCAGTTGCCCAGCATTTCGAAGAAGGTGTGGTGGCGCGCGGTGTAGCCGACGTTCTCGAGGTCGTTGTGCTTGCCGCCGGCGCGCAGGCAGCGTTGCACGGAAGTGGCGCGCACGTAATCGCGCTTCTCGGTGCCGAGGAACACGTCCTTGAACTGCACCATGCCGGAGTTGGTGAACAGCAGCGTCGGATCGTTGCCCGGCACGAGGCTGGACGAGCGCACGATGGCGTGGCCCTTCGATTCGAAGAAGCGGAGAAATTTTTCGCGGATCTCGGAGGCTTTCATGGCTGGCTTTGGCAGTGTTCTGGGTGCGACGGCGGGGCCGGCGGCAAACCAAAGATTATACCTGCTGAGGGGCGGGGGCCCGGTTGGGGCTTTGGAGGGTGGCATGGCGGATTTCGCCTGCGGCTCACTCCGCCCTACGGCGCGCGAAGGCCCTCGAATTTTCCGTAATTTGCCGTAGGGCGGATAGAGCGCAGCGTAATCCGCCACCCCCGTGGCCTACCGGAAATCCGCCCCGATCACATCGATGCGGTCCGTACACACCGCATCGACCCCGATCGCAAACAAGGCCCGCGCCTCGGCCGGCTGATTGACGGTGTACACCATCAACCCGAACCCGGCTGCCTTCACTGCGGCCGCCTGTCCGGCCGTCAGCAGCCCGGCCCTCGCATGCAGGGCGAGAGCGCCCGCCTGCCGCATCTGCTCGCGCCAGTCGTCCGGCACGGCCCCGACCAGCAGGCCGCGCGGCACCCCGGGCGCGGCCTCGCGCGCCGCAACCAGCGCCTCGACCGAGAACGACGACAGCAGCACGCTGCCCGGCGGCAGGTTGGTGCAGGCGGCAGCCACTGCCTGCCCGGTGGCGGCCTCCGTCCCCGGCACCGGCTTGATTTCGGCGTTCATTGCGATGCCGTGCCGCAGGCAGAAATCGGCGGCCTGCGCGAAGGTCGGCACCGGTTCGCCGGCGAAGGCCTCCGAAAACCAGGAGCCGGCATCGGCCGCAGCCAGTTGCCCGAGCGTGCAGCCGGCGAGGCTGCCCTCGCCCTGCACGGTGCGGCCGAGTTCGTTATCGTGCATCAGCACCAGCGTGCCGTCGCCAATCATCATCACGTCGAACTCAACCGCGCGAAATCCGTGCGCATTACCGCAGCGCAGCGCGGCGAGCGTGTTTTCAGGAGCCAGCGTGCCGCCGCCGCGATGGGCGAGAACCCTCGGGAAATTCCACATGTCAGCGCCTCTCCGGAACGATGGCTGCGCGTCGGGCAAAACCCGGCGCTACGGTAAAATGCGGCAAAACCTTCTCCAGATTATCTTCCTGATCCATGGGCAATGACAGCAGCAGCGGCGCGCCTTCCGCGCCGTCGAATTTTTTGCGCGGCATCATCGACGCCGATACCCAGGCCGGCAAATACGCGGGCCGCACCGATCAAGAAGGCCAGCCGCTGCCGACCGTGATCACGCGCTTCCCGCCGGAGCCGAACGGCTACCTGCACATCGGCCACGCGAAATCGATCTGCCTGAACTTCGGCCTCGCGCGCGACTACGGTGGCCGCTGCCACCTGCGCTTCGACGACACCAACCCGACCAGGGAGGAGCAGGAATACGTCGACACCATCATCGACAGCGTCGGCTGGCTGGGCTTTTCGTGGAAGGACGCGGCTGACGAGCACCAGTATTTTGCCAGCGACTATTTCGACCGCCTGTACGAGATGGCCGAATGGCTGGTCAGCGCCGGCCATGCCTATGTCGACAGCCAGAGCGCCGACGACATGGCTGCCAATCGCGGCAGCTTTTCCGAGCCGGGCCGGAACTCGCCGTTCCGCGACCGGCCCGCGTCCGAGTCGCTCGATTTGCTGCGCCGGATGAAGGCCGGCGAGTTCAAGGATGGCGAGCACATCCTGCGCGCGAAAATCGACATGGCCTCGCCCAACATGAACATGCGCGACCCGGCCATCTACCGCATCCGGCATGCGCATCATCATCGCACCGGCGACCGTTGGTGCATCTACCCGATGTACGACTACGCACACCCGATCTCGGACGCGATCGAAAACATCACGCATTCGCTGTGTACGCTGGAATTCCAGGACCACCGACCGTTTTACGACTGGATACTCGAGCGGCTGGCCGAGGGCGGCTTCTTCACGAAGCCGCTGCCGCAGCAGTATGAATTTGCGCGGCTCAACCTGACCTACGCGATCACCAGCAAGCGCAAGCTGCTGCAACTGGTCGAGGAAAAAATTGTCGATGGCTGGGACGATCCGCGGATGCCGACCATCGTCGGCATCCGCCGCCGAGGTTTCACGCCGGAGTCGATACAGCTTTTCGCCGAGCGCATCGGCGTGGCCAAGGCCGACAGCTGGATCGACATGAGCATACTGGAGGGCGCGCTGCGCGACGACCTCGACGCGAAGGCGCCGCGCATCGTCGGCGTGCTGAATCCGTTGAAACTGGTCATCGACAACTACCCGGAAGGCAAGAGCGAGGAATGCACGGCGCCCGTGCATCCGCATCACCCGGAGCGGGGCAATCGCAGCTTCCCGCTGTCGCGCGAACTGTGGATCGAGGCCGAGGATTTCATGGAGGTGCCGAGCAAGGGCTACTTCCGCCTCTTCCCCGGCAACAAGGTGCGGCTGCGCTACGGCTATGTGGTCGAGTGCACGGGGTGCGAGAAGGACGAGCACGGCAACGTGGTCGCGGTGCACTGCAGCTATTTCGCCGACAGCAAGAGCGGCACCGACGGCGCAAACAACTACAAGGTGAAGGGCAACATCCACTGGGTGTCGGTGCCGCATGCGGTGAAGGCCGAGGTGCGGATGTATGACCGGCTGTTCGGGGATCCGCATCCGGACGCCGGCGGCAAGGACTTCAGGCAGGCGCTGAACCCGGAGTCGAAGTCGGTGATCACCGCCTATCTCGAAGCCGGCGCCGGCACGGCGCAGGCGGATGACCGCTTCCAGTTCGAGCGGCATGGCTACTTCGTCGCCGACCGCGTCGATTCGATGCCGGGGCAGCCGGTGTTCAATCGCATCGTCACGCTGAAAGACAGCTGGGGCAAATAAGGCATACGTCATCGAGGCAAGGCGCAGCGCGCCGCAACGCATGAATTTCGACAAGCTGGTTTTTCTGGATCTGGAGACGACGGGCACCAACCCGGTGGCCGATCGCATCACCGAGATCGGCCTGGTCGAGGTCGACGCATCGGGCAAGGCCGTGCACTGGTCCAGCCTCGTCAATCCCGAAGTGCCGATTCCCTCGTTCATCCAGGGCCTGACCGGCATCAGCAATGCGATGGTGAAGGACGCGCCGACTTTTGCCGAGCTCGCGCCGGCGCTGCATGACCGGCTGCAGGGAGCGCTGTTCATCGCGCACAATGCGCGCTTCGACTACGGCTTCCTGCGCAATGCGTTCAGCGAGGCCGGCCTGCCCTTCAAAGCCGACGTGCTGTGCACGGTGAAGCTGTCGCGCGCGCTGTACCCGGGCGAACGCAAGCACAACCTCGACTCGCTGATCGAGCGCCACGCGCTGAAGGCCGACGCGCGCCACCGCGCGCTGGCCGACGCCGACCTGTTGTGGCAGCTGTGGCAGAAACTGAAGGCCACGCTGCCGGCCGAGACCCTCGGAGCCGCATTGCAGTCGCTGCTGCAGCGGCCCAGCCTGCCGTCGCACTTGCCGACCGACGCGCTGGACGCCATTCCGGATACGCCGGGCGTCTACCTGTTCTACGGCGAGAACGACATGCCGCTGTACGTTGGCAAGAGCGTGCGGCTGCGGCAGCGGGTGCTGTCGCACTTCAATTCCGATCACAAGCTCTACAAGGACATGCGGCTGTCGCAGCAACTGCACCGCATCGAGGTGCGCCAGACCGCCGGCGAGATCGGCGCGCTACTACTGGAGGCGCAGCTGGTCAAGGACCTGCAGCCGGTTCACAACCGCCTGCTGCGGCGTCAGGGTGATCTGTGCGCGTGGCGGCTGAAGGAAGACGACAAGGGCCATACCCTGCCCGTGCTGACCTTCGCCAGCGAGCAGGACTTCGGCCGCGCCGACCGGCTGTACGGCCTGTTCAGCAGCAAGCGCAAGGCCGAGGCGGCGCTGCGCGAACTTGCCGAGGCGCACCAGCTCTGCCTGCTGCAACTCGGCCTCGAGGGCCGCGTCGGCAACGGCAAGCCCTGCTTCAACTGGCAGCTCAAGCGCTGCAAGGGCGTCTGCATCGGCAAGGAGGCTGAATCTTTCCACCGCGCGCGGCTGGAAGGCGCGCTGGCAAACCTGCATGTGAAGGTCTGGCCGTGGCCGGGCGCCGTCGGCTTGGTCGAGCGGGATGGCGACCGTTCCGACGTTCATGTGGTGAACAACTGGTGCTATCTCGGCACAGCACGCTCCGACGACGAGCTCTGGACGCTGCTCGAGCAGCAGCCGTCGCGTCCCGCGTTCGACCTCGACACCTACAAGATCCTCAGCCGCGCGCTGACCCGCAAAGACTTGACCATCCGTCCGCTGTCGCCGGCCTGACTCCCCTCACCGAAGATGGCATGTCATCTTTTATTGACATAACATACTGTCAGGATTTGTAAGAAAAATTATTACCGGGCCATCATTTGTTGCGCTAAGCTTAAGGCTGGCTTAAGCCATTTAAAACCCAGAGCGATAAAGACGGAGACAGCAGTACCGGACAGCGAACTTGTGCGACCGCGCCTACCCGGCAGCGGTCGGCATCCGCCAGGCTGCGCGCGTTGCGAGGCAGTCCGATTTCCGAATTGCGGCACACGCTGCCGGCATGCGCGGAACTGTCCCGAATGCGAACATCGATCACCTGTGTTGATGTTGGTCATTCACCCTGAAACTTGACCCTTACCCATCCAAACCGACCGGCCTGCGGCTGATCGAATTGTCACGCGCGCTTGACCACCATCAAAAATGGGGGAACAGCGATTGCTAGCATTGAGCGCTTTCCAAGATGCCTGAATGACAAGGCTCTGTAACAGGCTGTTCTGCAGTTCGGCAATGTAGTGCCAATCGAAGCAACCATCGGAGAAGAATAATGGAAGAGGTAGTCATTGTTGCCGCCGCGCGTACCGCGGTCGGCAAGTTCGGGGGAACGATTGCCAAGGTCGCCGCAGCCGACCTCGGCGCGCATGTGGTCAAAGGCTTGGTGCAGCAGACCGGCATCGATCCGCAACTGATCAGCGAAGTGATCATGGGCCAGGTGCTGACCGCCGGCGTCGGGCAGAACCCGGCACGGCAGGCGGTGATCAAGGCCGGGCTGCCCGACATCATTCCGGGCATGACGATCAACAAGGTCTGCGGTAGCGGCCTGAAGGCCACCCACCTCGCCGCGCAGGCGATCCTGTGCGGCGATGCCGAGATCATCATCGCCGGCGGGCAGGAGAACATGAGCGCGTCGCCGCACGTGCTGAACAATTCGCGCGAAGGTTTCCGCATGGGCGATGCCAAGCTGGTCGACACGATGATCGTCGACGGCCTGTGGGACGTGTATAACCAGTACCACATGGGTATCACCGCCGAGAACGTCGCGAAGAAGCACAACGTGTCGCGCGCCGAGCAGGACGAGTTCGCCGTCACATCGCAGAACAAGGCCGAGGAAGCGCAGAAGGCGGGCAAGTTCAGGGACGAGATCCTGCCGCTCGAAATCCCGGGCAAGAAGGGCGTAACCGTCTTCGACAGCGACGAGTACATCAAGCCGGGCACCACGCTCGAGGCCCTGTCCGGCCTGCGCCCGGCCTTCAACAAGGAAGGCACGGTCACCGCCGGCAATGCCTCCGGCATCAATGACGGCGCAGCGGCCGTGATGATGATGTCGGCGAAGAAGGCGCAGCAGCTGGGCCTGAAGCCGCTGGCGAAGATCAAGGCCTATGCCTCGGCCGGCCTCGACCCGACCATCATGGGCATGGGCCCGGTGCCAGCCAGCCAGCGCTGCCTGCAAAAGGCCGGCTGGACCCACCGCGACCTCGACCTGATGGAGATTAACGAGGCCTTTGCCGCGCAAGCGATTGCCGTCAACAAGGAAATGGGCTGGGATACCAGCAAGATCAACGTCAATGGCGGGGCGATCGCGATCGGCCACCCGATCGGCGCCTCCGGCTGCCGCATCCTCGTGACGCTGATCCACGAAATGATCCGTCGCGATGCCAGACGCGGCCTCGCCAGTCTCTGCATCGGCGGCGGCATGGGCGTGGCGCTGGCAATCGAGCGCTGATTCACACCGAGCTGTTTTTGCTGCACTAATTTAAATAAATCCGGAGCAGACACATGAGCAGAGTAACGCTGGTAACAGGCGGGATGGGCGGTCTGGGCGAAGCCATTTGCATGAAGATGGCCGACATGGGCTATGACGTGGCAACGACCTACTCGCCGGGCAACACGAAAGTCGATGGCTGGCTGGCCGAAATGAAGGAGAAGGGTTACACCTTCCGCGCCTATCCCTGCGACGTGTCAGACTACGCGTCGGCGCAGGAGTGCATCTCGCAGATAGTGAAGGACATGGGGCCGGTCGATGTGCTGGTCAACAACGCCGGCATCACGCGCGACATGACCTTCAAGAAAATGGACAAAGTGAATTGGGATGCGGTCATCAAGACCAACCTCGACTCGGTGTTCAACATGACCAAGCCGGTCTGCGACGGCATGGTCGAGCGGGGCTGGGGCCGCATCGTCAACATCTCGTCAGTCAACGGCCAGAAAGGCGCATTCGGCCAGACCAACTACTCGGCCGCGAAAGCCGGCATGCACGGCTTCACCAAGGCGCTGGCCTATGAAGTGGCGCGCAAGGGCGTGACGGTCAACACCATCTCGCCGGGCTATATCGGCACCAAGATGGTCACCGCCATCGCACCCGAGGTGCTGGAGACAAAGATCCTGCCGCAGATCCCGATGGGACGACTCGGCAAGCCGGAGGAAGTGGCCGGCCTGGTCGCCTACCTCGCGTCCGAAGAAGCGGCGTTCGTGACCGGCGCGAACATCGCCATCAACGGCGGCCAGCACATGCAGTAAGCCGTGCCCTGAAGGACGTCGCCCCGGTGCGAGCCGGGGTGCGGCGACTTTCCTGTCGATGGCGCGCGAGCGTGCGCCGGACGGGCCGTGCGAGACGCCGCAACCAGTGCGCCGCGCAAGTTGCCCCGCCCTGTCAAATCAGCGATAATCCGCCGCGCACGCCGGCCTGCCGGCGGCATGCCTCGGTGGTGAAATTGGTAGACGCGCCGGACTCAAAATCCGGTTCCGAAAGGAGTGTCGGTTCGATTCCGACCCGAGGCACCAACTCGCAACGGCCCCCTCATCTCCCCTGTTGAGCGGGACTGTACTCCGCACGCGATGCCCGCTGCCCGCTCCCCCTTTCCGCATCTGCCACCGCAAGCACCGTCACGCGCAATTGCCGAAGGACCTTAATTGGACTATATTCGGTCCTCAAGGAGATCTGAATGCGCTATTCGTCACAAGTCAAACCCATCAGCTACCTGAAGGCCAATGCTGCCGAGGTTCTGTCCAGCCTCAGCGAAAAACGCGAACCCCTGGTGATCACGCAAAACGGCGAAGCCAAAGCGGTTCTGCAAGATGTGGCCAGCTACGAAGCCACTCAGGAAACTCTGGCGTTGCTGAAAATCCTGGCCTTGGGCAATCAGGAAGTCGCTGCAGGCAAGGTTATTCCCGTCAATGAGGTGACGGCCCGGTTGATGGCAAAAAGATCCGCTGTGTGATGCCCGCCCGCTACCGGGTTCTGCTGACCCAGGGTGCGGAGCAGGACTTGGAATCCATTCACGAATACATCGCGGAATTCGACAGCCCGGAAAACGCAGACCGCGTGCTGGATCGGTTGGCTACGGTCACGGAACAGCTGGGCTCGATGCCTGATCGGGGCAGCTACCCAAAAGAATTGCTTGCGCTCGGAATAAAGGAGTACAGGCAGGTCTTTTTCAAGCCTTACCGCGTGATCTACCGCGTCATTGGCGCGGATGTCGTCGTCTTTCTCATTGCCGACGGGCGTCGTGACATGCAATCCCTGCTGGCGAGGCGTCTGCTGGGCGCCTGACCCTGTCGACCAGCCGATGCCCGGCGGCTTGCGTTGACGGCCGACGCCTCAAGCTGAACGACCTTATTGCGCACGCTCCGCAGGCACGGGCGTCGATGCCGGTTGCAGCGACGAGGCTTCGGCGGCCTCGGGTGCAGGCAGTTGCGGAACCGGCTGAGCGGCATCGGTGGTCGCCGCGCCGTCGGCCACCGGCACCGCGTCGGCAGCGGCCGGGTCGCCCGCCTGCCCCTGTTCCGGCACAGCCGCCGCGTTGGTAGCCGCTGCTGCGGCCGCTGCGGGCTCAGCTGCGGGCTCCTTCGCCGTGTCGTTTGCCGCGTCCTTTCCTGCATCCTTCGCCGGCTTGGGCGGACGCTGGGCCCGCTGGGCCATGGCCATCAGCGCTGTCGCCACCATGCCAAGGCAACCGAGCATGACGATCAGCGACAGCGGCACCGACACCACCACGGTGAGATAAGCGAACATCAGCACGATCACCAGCGGCAGCAGCGCCAGCTCGGCCACGAACACAAAGGGCGTGACGAACGCCGACATCAGCAGGATCAGGCTCAGCCACTGCGCGGAAAAATCCTTGCTGCCGAACAGATGCACGCCATAGCTCAGAAAGAGCAGGCCGATCGGAAAGCGCACCCACCAGAAGCCCCAGAAGCGGCGGCTCGCCTTGCGGCCCTCGGTCCAGTAACGCTGCTGTTCGTCGAGCGCCGCCTCGGTCCACTCCCAGCGCCTTGACCGAACGAGTTGGCGGCCGGTCGACATGATCCAGAACAGCAGGCCGTACAGCCAGATCGCAGCCGGCAGGACCCAGCCGCGGTCGCCCCAGCCGTCGCTGAGCGCGTACTGGGTCTGGACGATGGCCGGCGTGCCGAGCGCCACGATCGACGGCAGGGCGGCATGGTGCACGCGCTCGTGCAGGCTCACGGGTATCCAGTCACCGTTGACGCCGGGTTGCTTCTTCATGAGGTGGTTCTTTGCTTGTCCGTTCGTTTCCTGATTTCGGAGAGGGCGACTGCGCCGGCAGCCAGCAAGCCGAGCAGCACGCCGGCTGCGCCGGCGACTGTCAGGAGATCGGACAGCCAGTGCAGCAGGGCCAGCAGCGACACGCCTGCGGCCAGCATCAGCACCAGCAGCAGGGGTTCGCGCCAGCACCAGAGCGTGAACAACGCGGCGACAGCGACGCCCACCAGCCACAGCGCAGGCAGTTGCAACTGGTGCAGCACCAGCGCCCAGTACAGCAGGCCGGTCAGCCCCAGTGCCAGCGGCACGCGCACCAGCGGGTGCGCAGGCCAGCGCCACTCGCTGTCATCGTCGATGCGGGAAACCGGTCTCGGCAGTGGCGGCTCGAACAGGATCGCATCGCGTCGCCAGCGGCGTTCATCGCGGCCGGCGCGCCAGCGGCGCCAGAGCAGGACCGGGACGATGCAGGCGCCCAGCAGCCCGGCCAGTTCAATATCATTGGCTGCGACACCGGACAACCGACCAGCCGCAGCCACCGTGCCCATGCCGACCAGCCAGCCCAGCCGGCGCAGCCAGCGGCGACGCGGCGATTCCGAATCGTCGTGCCAAGCCGTGTCGATGCCGCGATCTTGCTTCATACGATGCCCTCGCCGTGGACTTCGCCGCCGGCGGGTGTTGCTGTCGCACGGGCGAAGCTGAACTGGTTCGGGTAGCGATTCTAGCATCATGATTCTTAAAAGAAACTTTTAATGATGCACGCTCGGGCGACGGGGAAAAGCCTCGCTTGCAGACAAGTCCACTCTTAGACGGTTTTTGGCAGTCCGGGACATTTTTTGTCGTGAGGGGCAAAAAATGTCATGAGGTGAACAAGTAGCCGTTCATCAAACATGGGCCGGCTGGGTCGGTACAGGCCCCGCTGCTGACCGCAGTGGTTCGAACAGTGAATGTTGAAACCCTCAGCCGAACAGGTTTTCGCCCGGCATTGCATCGATCGGCAGAGGATTTTCGATCATCGACCGTCTTGTCGCACGTCATCACCGTGGCATGGAGTTTGCGCTGAACGGCAGATCCACACAGTGGATTCGTTTTTCAACACCATTCGTTCAGGGAGCTTTACATGAGAAGTCACGCTTGCGGCCACGACCGGCGCGCACAACAGGGTTTCACGCTGGTTGAATTGATGATTGTCGTGGCGATCATCGGCATTCTGGCGGCGGTCGGTATACCGGCGTATCAGGACTACACATCACGCGCGCGAGTGGCTGAGGGTCCCAGCCTGGCGACGCCGGCGATGACCGCAGTAGGAATCGCTTGCAGTGACGGGACGCTGGCCAACCCGCCGGCCGCAGGGTTCAACAATGCCGCTGTCGGCCTCCCGGATCCTGAGCAGATCACGGGACGGCATGTGGCAAGCGTGACAGTAGCGCGAGCCGATGCAAACACTGCGACGGTCACCATAGCCTTTAACGCGACCATCCCCAACGTGGCTGGCGGTTCGACAATCGTTTACACCGGCACGTGCGTCGCTGCAGGCGGAATGACGTGGGCCATTGGCGGCACGATGCCAGCCCGCTTCATGCCCAGAGTCTGAACCAGCTTTCGCCTGAACAAAAACGGGGAGCATGTGCTCCCCGTTTTGCATTCTTCCCGGCGAGGATTACAACATCGCCTTCAGCAGCCGCCCCATCTCGGACGGATTGCGCGTGACCTTGATGCCGCAGGCTTCCATGATCTCGAGCTTGGCGTCGGCCGTATCGGCGCCGCCGGAGATCAGCGCACCCGCATGGCCCATGCGCTTGCCGGGAGGCGCGGTCACGCCGGCGATGAAGCCGACCACCGGCTTCTTCATGTTCTCCTTGATCCAGTGGGACGCGTTCGCCTCGTCCGGACCGCCGATCTCGCCGATCATGATCACCGCATCAGTGTCGGGATCGTCATTGAACATCTTCATGATGTCGATGTGCTTGAGGCCATTGATCGGGTCGCCGCCGATGCCAACGGCTGACGACTGGCCCAGGCCCAGCGCGGTCAGTTGGCCCACGGCTTCGTAGGTCAGCGTGCCGGAGCGCGAGACGACGCCGATGCGGCCCTTCTTGTGGATGTGGCCCGGCATGATGCCGATCTTGATCTCCTCCGGCGTGATCAGACCCGGGCAGTTCGGGCCGAGCAGCAGGGTCTTGCTGCCCTGCTTTTTCATTTTGTCCTTCAGCGCGAGCATGTCGCGCACCGGAATGCCTTCGGTGATGCAGATGGTCAGGTCGAGCTCGGCCTCGACCGCTTCCCAGATCGCCTCGGCGGCGCCAGCCGGCGGCACGTAGATGACGGAGACGGTGGCGCCGGTCGCCTGCTTTGCCTCTTGGACGTTGGCATAGATCGGGATGCCCTCGAAATCCTCGCCTGCCTTCTTCGGGTTCACGCCGGCGACGAAGCAGTGCTTGCCGTTGGCGTAGTCGCGGCACATGCGGGTATGGAACTGGCCGGTCTTTCCGGTAATGCCCTGCGTGATGACCTTGGTGTCTTTGTTGATCAGGATGGACATGGTGCGCTCTTCCTCGTGAATTATTTGCCGGACGTGCCGTTCGCTGCCGCGACAACCTTCTGCGCGGCCTCCTCCATCGTGTCGGCCGAGATGATCGGCAGCCCGGAGTCGGCGAGCATCTTCTTGCCGATGTCTTCGTTCGTGCCCTTCATGCGCACGACCAGCGGCACACCCAGCTGCACGGCGCGCGAGGCCGTGATCACGCCTTCGGCGATCACGTCGCAGCGCATGATGCCGCCGAAAATGTTCACGAGAATGGCCTTCAGGCCCGGGTTCTTGAGCATGATCTTGAACGCCTCGGTGACCTTCTCGGCCGTGGCGCCGCCGCCCACGTCGAGGAAATTTGCCGGTTCGCCGTCGAACAGCTTGATGGTGTCCATCGTCGCCATCGCGAGGCCGGCGCCATTGACCAGGCAGCCGATGTTGCCGTCGAGCGAGATGTAGGCGAGGTCGAATTTCGAGGCCTCGACCTCGGCCGGATCCTCTTCGTCGATATCGCGGTAGGCGACGATCTCCGGGTGGCGGAACAGCGCATTGGCGTCGAAATTGAATTTCGCGTCCAGTGCGATCACCTTGCCGTCGCCGGTCAGGATCAGCGGATTGATCTCGGCCAGCGAGGCATCGGTTTCCCAGTAGGCCTTGTACAGCCCCTGCAGCTGCACGCGCGCGTCGGCGATCGAGGCGGCCGGCACGCCGATCCTGGCGGCGATGTCGTCGGCCTCGGCATCCTTCAGGCCGGTGGCCGGGTCGATCTCGATCTTGTGGATTTTTTCCGGGTGCGTCGCGGCGACTTCCTCGATATCCATCCCGCCCTCGCTCGACGCCATCAACACCACGCGCTGCGAGACGCGGTCGGTGACCATCGACACGTAGAGCTCCTTGCGGATGTCGGCGCCTTCTTCGATCAGCAGGCGACGCACTGTCTGGCCCTCGGGACCGGTCTGGTGAGTGACCAGCTGCATGCCCATGATCTGGCTAGCGTAGTCCTTGACCTGGTCGAGCGATTTAGCGACCTTGACGCCGCCGCCCTTGCCGCGGCCGCCGGCATGGATCTGCGCCTTCACAACCCAGACCGGCCCGCCCAAGGTTTCGGCGGCCCTGACGGCCTCGTCGACGCTCATGCACGGAATGCCACGCGGGACGGTGACACCGTATTTCCTCAGGATTTCCTTGCCCTGGTACTCATGGATTTTCATGCAGACTTCCCCCTAGTTAGGCGCAAATGGTTCACGAAACATTGATTCAGCCCTCGACCACCGGCTTGATGGCCCAGCGCGGGTAATAGCGCTCGACGGCCGGTCCGTCGCGGCGCAGCGCGTGGCAGCGGTCGAGCTGAAAAGGCGGATGGGCGTCGTCGTCGTCGGCTTGGCCGTCGCGGGTCGGCACCACGTCGCCGGCAAAGGCCTGGATGGCCGCCGTCGGCAGCACGCCGGCCAGCTCGGTCAGGTGAGTGCAACCGGCCATGCCGGCGAGGCGCTCGCGCACCGCATGGCGGAACCCCTTCATCAGGTTCAGGCCGATCAGTTGACGATAAGCGGGGCCGATGGTGTCGCAATGGCCGGGGTACGGCACGGCGTCGGATACCGCCGTGGCGTCGATGATGTTCAGGCGGATATCGACCGTGAGGCGCAGCCACAGGTCGTGAATCGGTTCGTTCGGTGCGCGCTGACCGGAGGCGAGCTCGACAATGCGCGGCTTGCTATCCGTGATGCGGGCCTCGATGTCCCACAGGCCGTCATCCCGCTCGAACGCCTGTGCAACGATACTGCGGATATGCCGCGGCGCACGGGAACGGGTCGGGGGTGGCAAGGGCATAACGCGTGGGGCGCGGCCGGCATGACCGCCGCTCGATGGTCAGTTGTGCAGCCTGTCGCAGTTTCTACGACTGGTGCCGCTCCTGCGGCGCTGCAAAGCTGCCGCAGTGTAGCACAGGCCCTGCGGGCCAAAACCCATGATTCCCGATTGCAAGCCGGGGATTTATTCGGGATCGCTGGGCAGCTGTTTCGCCCGCCGCATCACCGCCGAGATGGCGGCATGGGAGAAACCGCGCTGTTGCAGGAAACGCATCTGACGGGCGGCTTCGCCGGCGTCGGCCGGCGGCGCGCCGTACTTGCGCTGCCAGACCTGCCAGGCGCGCTCGTCCTCGCCCGCCCGCAGTTCCTCTTTCAGGTCGCCCAAACGGCCGTCATCGAGGCCGTGGCTTTGCAGCTCGGACAGGATGCGGGCGCTACCGAAACGGGCCGCCCTGCGATGGACGAGCGACTCGGCAAAACGGTCTTCGGACAGGAATTTCTGCCCTTCCAGCCAGTCCAGCAGGGCCGGCACGTCGTCGCCCTCGTCGGCATGCCGGGCCAGCTTGCGCGCGAGTTCCTGTCGGCTGTGCTCGCGTGCGGCCAGATAGCCGAGCGCACGCGCTTTCAGGCTGGGTTTGGGACGGGGCATAGGTCGGATGGAAACAAAGTCGTCGGTGTCGGCCGGTGAGCCTTCGGGCTGGCGCCCATGATCGGTTGCCAGCAAGGTTGCCGGCAAAAGAAAGCGGCGAGCAGGAAACTTCCCTGCCCGCCGCATGGCAACAACACGGTGACGGAAGCGGCCGCTTACTCGGCCGCCGCCGGAGTCTTGGCCTTGCGCCCGGATGCTTCGTCGGCCTTGGCGGCCGGCTCGCCCTGCGCCGGCGGCAGTTGCGGCACGCCGAGATGCGCGCGCACCTTGTTTTCGATCTCGCGCGCCATCTCCGGCCGCTCTTTCAGGTAGGTGCGGGCATTGTCCTTGCCCTGGCCGATGCGCTCGCCGCTGTAGCTGTACCACGCGCCGGATTTCTCGACCACCTTGGCCTCGACGCCGAGATCGATGATCTCGCCCTCGCGCGACGTACCCTCGCCGTACAGGATGTCGAAGTGCGCTTCGCGGAACGGCGGCGCCACCTTGTTCTTGACGACCTTGACCTTGGTTTCGTTGCCAATGACCTCGTCGCCGCTCTTGATCGAGCCGGTGCGACGGATGTCCATGCGGACCGACGCATAAAATTTCAGCGCATTGCCGCCGGTCGTGGTCTCCGGGTTGCCGAACATGACGCCGATCTTCATGCGGATCTGGTTGATGAAGATGACCATCGTGTTGGTGCGGTTGATCGAGCCGGTCAGCTTGCGCAGCGCCTGGGACATCAGGCGGGCCTGCAGGCCGGGCAGTGAATCGCCCATGTCGCCCTCGATTTCGGCGCGCGGCGTCAGCGCCGCCACCGAGTCGATGACGACGAGGTCGACCGCCCCCGAGCGCACCAGCGCGTCGGTTATTTCAAGTGCCTGCTCCCCGGTGTCGGGCTGAGAGATCAGCAGGTCTTCAAGGTTCACGCCGAGCTTCTGCGCGTAGATGGTATCGAGTGCGTGCTCGGCGTCGATGAACGCGCAGGTGCCGCCCATTTTCTGCATTTCGGCGATGACCTGCAGGGTCATCGTGGTCTTGCCCGAGGACTCGGGGCCGTAGATTTCAATGACGCGGCCGCGCGGCAGGCCGCCGACGCCCAGCGCCACATCCAGCCCGAGCGAGCCGGTGGATACGACCTGCACTTCTTCGGCCACCGCGCCATCCATGCGCATGACCGAGCCCTTGCCGAACTGCTTCTCGATTTGCGCCAGCGCGGCGCTCAGCGCCTTGGCCTTGTCGGCGTTCGTCATTTTCTTGTCGTCCATGCGTGCTCTTTCGGTGCGGTGGAAATGGAATCGATACTGTATAAAAAACCAGTGGAAAACGCAAGCGGAATCTCTGCCTGCCCGGCTTGCCGGAATGGCAAACAACCACACGCCCAGCCTGCCGCGGATCTGTTGCCGGAGCATGACAAACCCAATAGACTTCGAGCATTCTGCGGGATTCCCCCGGATCGGCGGAATTTTCGCCGGGCCGGCAAGGCCACTGCCGCACCGCGCCCCCTCTTGAACCCTGGAACCCTGGATGTCCCCCGCATGCGTATCCTGCTCGCCGAAGATGACAGTGTGCTGGCCGACGGCCTGACGCGCTCGCTCCGCCAGTCCGGCTACGTGACCGATTGCGTCAGCCACGGCGTGGCGGCCGACAGCGCGCTGTCGACGCAGGATTTCGACCTGCTGATTCTCGATCTCGACCTGCCGAAAATGTCCGGCCTCGAGGTCCTGCGCAAGCTGCGCGCGCGCGAATCGCGGATGCCGGTGCTGATCCTGACGGCCAACGACTCGGTCGAGCAGCGCGTCAAGGGACTCGACCTCGGCGCCGACGACTACATGTCCAAGCCCTTCGCCCTGTCGGAGCTTGAGGCGCGCGTGCGAGCCCTCACTCGCCGCGGAGCCGGCGGCGGCCCAACGGTGATTCGGCATGGACCGCTGTCGTTCGATCAGGTGGGCCGCATCGCCTACCTGAACGACCACATGATCGACCTGTCGGCGCGCGAACTGGGCCTGCTCGAGGTGCTGCTCAAGCGCAGCGGCCGGCTGGTGTCGAAGGAGCAGCTGGTCGATCACCTGTGCGAATGGGGCGAGGAAGTGAGCAACAACGCCATCGAGGTCTACGTGCACCGGTTGCGCAAGAAAATCGAGAGCGGCGGCGTGCGCATCGCCACCGTGCGCGGCCTCGGCTACTGCCTCGAAAAAATCGCCGCCGCCCCTCCGGCCGAGTCCGGCACGGCCTGAGCATTCCCGTGCGCAACCAACAAGGCGGGGCGCTGTCGCCCGGCAAGCCGGGCGATGCCCGCGACCAGCTGATCCAGCGCTCGCTGTTCGGCGAGATCCTCGACTGGATGCTGATGCCCCTGCTGCTGCTGTGGCCGGTCTCCATCGGCGTCACCTACCTGGTCGCGAAATCGATCGCCAACGAGCCCTTCGACCGCTCGCTCGAGGACCGCGTGACCGTGCTGGCGCAACAGGTCAAGGAGGTCAACGGCGAACTGAGCGCCCACCTGCCGTTCTCGGCGCGCGACATCCTGCGCGCGGATGACGTCGACAACGTGTATTTCCAGATCAGCGGCCCGCAGCGCGAACTGATCGCCGGCGACAGCGACATGCCGCTGCCGCAAGACGAAGACAAGCCGGTGCCTTGGTCGGTCATGCTGCGCGATGCCGAGATGCGCAACACCGAGATCCGCGTTGCCTACACCTACGTCAACCTGCAGCCGACCCGCCTGTCCGGCGCCCGGGCGGAGGAGCGCCATGCGCTGGTGCAGGTCGGCGAAACGCTGGAAAAGCGGCGCGAACTGGCCAACCAGATCATCAAGGGCGTCATCCTGCCTGAGTTCATCATCCTGCCGATCGCCATCACGCTGCTCTGGTTCGCGCTCTCGCGCGGGCTGTCGCCGCTGACCTCGCTGCAGGACAGCATCCGCTCGCGCCGGCCGGACGACCTGTCGCCGATCGACTCGAGCGGGGTGCCCGAAGAAATATCGCCGCTGGTGCGCTCGCTGAACGAGATGCTGGGCCGCGTCTCGCACAGCATCAGTTCGCAGAAGCGCTTCATTGCCGATGCCGCGCACCAGATGAAAACCCCGCTGGCCGGCATGCGGATGCAGTCGGAGCTGGCGCTGCGGCAGGACAGCCGCGACGAAATCCAGCGCTCGCTCGAGCAGCTGGCAAAAAGCTCGGCGTCGGCCACACGGCTGGTCAACCAGCTGCTCGCGCTGGCGCGGGCCGAAAACGATTCGCCGCAGGCCACGCCGCTGCAGCCGGTCGCGCTGGGCGAGCTTGCGCGCGACACGGTACAGGAATGGTTCATGGCCGCCCGGGCGCGCGAGATCGACCTCGGCTTCGAGACCGACGACGGCCCGCTGACCGTGCCCGGCAACGCGACCATGCTGCGGGAGATGCTCAACAACCTGATCGACAATGCGCTGCGCTATACCCAGCGGCAGGGGCGCGTGACCGTGCGCGTGCATGCGGACGCGGAGCGCGGGCTGGCCATCGTCGAGGTCGAGGATAACGGGCCGGGTATCGCGCCACAGGAGCGCGCGCAGGTGTTCGAGCGCTTCTACCGCATCCTCGGCAGCGAGGTCGAGGGCAGCGGCCTGGGGCTGGCCATCGTGCGCGAGATCGCCCAGCGGCACGATGCGGAAGTCGACATTTTCAACAATCCGCGCAGCACGGACCCGCGCAATCCGGGCTGCCTGTTCCGCATCAGCATGCGCGTTGCCCTCGACGGCACCCACGACGGCGACCGCAGCGCCGGGGAGTACTGATGGCCGGCCGCAGACAGTTCATCCGCTACTGGCGACGCGTGCGCGCGCTGACCTTCGCGCTGCTGCTGCTGTGGTTCGCGGCCAGCTTCGTCGTGATCTTTTTCGCGCGCGAGCTGTCGTCCGTGACCCTGTGGGGTTGGCCGCTGCACTTTTACCTGGCGGCGCAGGGCGTGACGCTGGTCTATCTGGCGATCACCGGCGTCTACGCGCTGGCGATGCTGCGCATCGACCGGCTCGGCCGGCGGGAGAGCGGCGATGAAGGCTAGCAGCTTCCCGGCGCAGCTCACGCGCTACTTTTCTCTGTACACGGCGGGCTTCGGCGCCCTGCTGCTGGCGCTGGCCATCCTCGAACATGAGGGCTTCCCGCGCTTCTGGCTCGGCTACCTGTTCCTGTTCTCGACCATCGTCGTCTACGCGTTCATCGGCGTGTTCAGCCGCACCTCCGACGTCTCCGAATACTATGTCGCCGGACGCCGCGTGCCTGCACTGTTCAACGGCATGGCCACCGCGGCCGACTGGATCTCGACAGCCAGCTTCATCGGCCTTGCGGGCGGACTCTACCTGTACGGCTTCGACGGCCTCGCCTACATCATGGGCTGGACCGGCGGCTACTGCCTGGTGGCGCTGCTGATCGCGCCCTACCTGCGCAAATTCGGCCGCTATACCGTGCCCGACTATCTGGCAGCGCGCTACGCGGGGCCCAACGGCAGCCATGCGGTGCGGCTGCTGGCGGTCGCTGCCACGCTGATCATCTCCTTCACTTATGTGGTGGCGCAAATCTACGGCGTGGGGCTGATCACCTCGCGCTTCACGGGCATCGATTTTTCGGTCGGGATCTTCCTCGGGCTGGCCAGCATCCTGGTCTGCTCCTTCCTCGGCGGAATGCGCGCGATAACCTGGACCCAGATCGCGCAGTACATCATCATCATCGTCGCTTTCATGATCCCGGTATCGTGGCTGGCGATGAAGCAGACCGGCATCCCGCTGCCGCAAGTCGCCTACGGGACGGCCATCGCGAAACTGAACGCGCAAGAGGAGGCGCTGGCGTCGAAGGACAGCGAGCGGCAGGTGCGCGAGCTGTACCGGCGGCGCGCCGAAAGCTACGACGCGCGCATCGCCGCGCTGCCGCGCTCCTGGGATGAGGGCCGCACCGAGGCGCGCAAGCGTCTGCAGGATCTGCAGACCAGCAATGCCTCGCTGATCGAGATCAAGGCCGCGAATCGAGCGCTGGCAGCTTACCCGAAAAGCCCCGAGGAAGCGCGCCGCCTATGGGAGACCGAGCGCGACCGCGACCGTGCGCGCGCACAGCCGCTGCAAAGGCACACCGAGCCCTTCCCCGGCGCCGACCGCGACAGTTCCGACATCCGGCGCAACAACTTCCTCGCCCTCGTGTTCTGCCTGATGCTGGGTACGGCCGCGCTGCCGCACGTGCTGGTGCGCTCGTACACCACGCGCTCGGTGCCGCAGGCGCGGCTGTCGGTGTTCTGGGCGCTGTTCTTCATCCTGCTGCTGTATACCGCGCTGCCGGCGCTGGCGGTGCTAGTCAAGAGCGAGATCTATGCAACGCTGGTCGGCGCGGATATCGGGCACCTGCCGTCCTGGGTCAGCTACTGGGCCAACATCGACCGCGTCAAGCCGATGATCAGCGTTACCGACATGAACGCCGACGGCCTCGTGCAGCTGGCCGAAATCGTCATCGACGGCGACATGATCGTGCTGGCCACGCCGGAAATCGCCGGCCTGCCGTATGTGCTGTCGGCACTGATCGCCGCCGGCGCGCTGGCCGCTGCGCTATCGACCGCCGATGGCCTGCTGCTGACGATTTCGAGCGCGCTGTCGCACGATACCTATTACAAGATGGTCAATCCGGCGGCGTCGAGCCAGCGGCAGGTCACGATCTCGAAGCTGCTGCTGCTGGTGGTCGCCCTGCTGGCCGCCTACACGGCTTCCTTCCGCTCGGGCGACATCCTGTCGATGGTCAGCGGCGCGTTCTCGTTGGCGGCGTCCACGCTGTTCCCCGCGCTGGTGCTGGGCGTTTTCTGGAAACGCGCGAACCGGCAAGGCGCAATCGCCGGCATGCTGACGGGCTTCATCGTCTGCCTCATTTATTTTATGCAGACCAGCCCGGCCTTCGGCGGCAGCCCGACGAACCAGTGGTTCCACATCGCGCCGATCTCGGCCGGCGTTTTCGGCGTGCCGGCCGCCTTTGCCGCGATGATCGTCGTCACCCTGCTCACGCCGCCGCCCGGCCCGCAGGCCGAGGCCATGCTCCGGGCTCTGCGCAGTCCTTGACGCCTTCTCTGCTCGCAAGCGGAATGCGTCGCTGGTGCTGCATTCCTGCGCGCGCGACATCATTGCGCCAAAGGCCGCATGCTGCGGCCTTTGGCGGTTGAAACACTGTCGATCGATTTACTCGACGATGGTCTGCGGCTCGTCGCCCTGGCGCTCGCGGATCGTGCCGATCCGGTAGACCGTCTCGCCGAGGTGCTTGAGTTCTGCCTCGGCCGCGTCGGCATTGTCCTTCGACACGATCACCGTCATGCCGATCCCGCAGTTGAACACGCGATGCATTTCGGCGTCGGCCACACCGCCATGCTGCTGCAGCCAATGAAACAGCGGCGGCATCGTCCATGCGTCTTTGTTCAGCACGGCAGTCAGGTTCGGCTGCAGCACGCGCGGGATGTTCTCGACCAGGCCGCCGCCGGTGATGTGCACCATGCCGCGCACTTCGATTTTTTCCATCAGCGCCAGCAGCGGCTTGACGTAGATGCGGGTCGGCGCCAGCAGCACGTCGGCCAGCGGGCGGCCGTGGAAGTCGGCGTTCAGGTCCGGCTTGGCAACGTCGAGGATCTTGCGCACCAGCGAGTAGCCGTTCGAATGCGCGCCCGACGACGCCAGGCCGAGCACCACGTCGCCCGAGGCGATCTTGCGGCCGTCGATGATCTTCGACTTTTCGACCGCGCCGACCGCAAAACCGGCGAGATCGTATTCGCCGTCCGGATACATGCTCGGCATCTCGGCTGTCTCGCCGCCGATCAGCGCGCATCCCGCTTGCTCGCAGCCGGCCGCGATGCCCTTGATGACATCGGTGGCCGCGGCTACGTCGAGGCGGCCGCAGGCGAAATAATCGAGGAAGAACAGCGGCTCGGCGCCCTGCACGAGGATGTCGTTGACGCTCATCGCGACGAGGTCGATGCCGACCGTGTCGTGACGGTTCAGGTGGAAAGCGAGCTTGAGCTTGGTGCCGACGCCGTCCGTGCCCGACACCAGCACCGGCTCCTTGTATTTCTTGCTGACCTCGAACAGCGCGCCGAAACCGCCGATGCCGGCCAGCACGCCCTCGCGCATCGTGCGCTTTGCAAAGGGCTTGATTGCCTCGACGAGGGCATCGCCGGCGTCGATATCGACGCCCGCATCGCGGTAGGACAGTGAAACTGAGGAATTGGAAGACATGGCAGGATGGTCCGGGTGAACGGGGCTGGACGACGGAAACGGTAGAATGGGCGCTTGCCCCTATGACAAGGCGCCGCGAAGGGCCTTATTTTACCAAAACGGCCCTGCGCTCCGACCTCCCTATGCCGAACACCTTCAAGTCCGAGCAACGCCAGACCCTGCTGTGGCTGTCGGTCGGCGTGGTTTTCCTGTTCCTGCTGTGGCTGCTCACGCCGGTGCTGACGCCCTTCGTGGCGGCCATCATCATCGGCTACGTGCTGAACCCGGGCGTGGACTGGATGGAGCGCCGCCGCGTGCCGCGCGTGCTGGGCGTGCTGGTGGCCATCGTGGCGCTCGGCCTGGCGATCGCCGCGCTGGTGCTGGTCGTGCTGCCCATCCTGGCCGACGAACTGCCGTTGCTGCGGGAGCGAATACCGGTGCTGTTGGCCAAGATCGATGCTGCGATCGGGCCCTGGCTGCGGCAGATGGGCGCGGGCGGACGGCTGGATTTCGCGGCCCTGCAGAAGGCGGTCGCCACCCGGCTCACCGCCGGCGACGGCGCCACCTCGGCCGTGCTGACCTGGCTGCGCATTGGCGGCAGCGCCCTGATGGGCTGGGCGGCGACGCTGTTCCTGATCCCGATCGTCCTGTTCTACCTGCTGCTCGACTGGCATCGGGTCATCGCCCGCATCGGCGAGACTGTCCCGCGCCGCTGGAGTCCGCAAGTGACCGAGATGGCAACCGAAGCAGACCAGTTGCTGGCCCAGTACCTGCGCGGCCAACTGCTGGTCATGTTCCTGCTGGCAGCCTACTACTCGGCCGGACTGGCAATCGCCGGCTTCGACATCGCGCTGCCGGTCGGCATGCTGACCGGGCTGCTGGTTTTCATTCCCTACATCGGCTTCGGCCTCGGACTGGTGCTTGCCATCGTCGCCGCGCTGCTGCAGTTCGACGGCTGGTACGGGCTGGCGGCCGTGGCGGTGGTCTACGGAATCGGCCAGTTCATCGAGAGTTTCTACCTGACGCCGCGACTGGTCGGCGAGCGTATCGGCCTGCATCCGCTGACCGTGATCTTCGCATTGCTGGCATTCGGACAACTGTTCGGCTTCGTCGGCATTCTCTTGGCGCTGCCAGCGTCGGCTATACTCTCGGTCGTTTTCGGCCGTTTGCGCCGACATTATCTGAACAGCAGTTTTTACAATCAATCATGAGGCAGTTGCTGCTCGACTGGGGCGCGGCCCGGCCGCAAACCCTGGACAGCTTTGTCATCGGCAGAAACCAGGAACTCGCCGCCCTCCTGCGCCGCATCGCCGACCTCGGCGCAAACACACCGGACCAGCGCTTCGTCACCCTATGGGGCGACTCCGGCGCGGGCAAGTCGCATCTGCTGCAAGCGCTGAAGGCGAGTGGCCCGGCACGCTACCTGTCGCCGCCGATGTCGTCGCGCGAATTCGCCTGGTCGGCCGGCTGCCCACTGTACCTGCTCGACGACTGCGAACAGTTCAGCGAGCGCCAGCAGCATGCGGCCTTCAATCTGTACAACCAGGTGCAGGACAACGGCGGCCTGCTGGTGGCCGCGGCCGTCCTGCCGCCGGCGCAGCTGCCGCTGCGCGAAGATTTGCGCACCCGGCTCGGCTGGGGACTGGTCTACCAGGTGCACGGCCTGTCCGACGACGAAAAGATCGATGCGCTGGCGCAGTCCGCGCTCGCACGCGGCCTGTCGCTGTCGGCCGGCGTGCTGCCCTACCTGCTGACTCACTTCCGGCGCGACATGCAATCGCTGTCGACCATGCTCGACGCGCTCGACCGCTATTCGCTGGAAACCCAGCGCCCGATCACGATGCCGCTGCTGCGCGAACTGCTACAGCTGAGCGATACCGCCACCCCATGATGAACCTCGCGCTTTTCGACCTCGACCATACGCTGCTGCCGATCGACTCCGACTACGAGTGGGGCCAGTTCCTGTGCCGCGTCGGTGCCGTCGACCCGGTGAGCTTCACCGCGCGCAACGCGGAGTTCTTTGCCCAGTACCAGAACGGTACGCTGAACCCGGTCGCTTACCTCGAGTTCGCGCTCGGCACGCTGGCCCGCTTCCCGCGCGCGCAGCTCGACGCCTGGCATGGCCAGTTCATGGACGAGGTGATCCGTCCGGCCATGCGTGACGCGGCGCGCGAACTGGTGGACAGGCACCGTGCCAACGGCGACCTGCTGGCCATCATCACCGCGACCAACCGCTTCGTCACCGGCCCGATTGCGCGCGCATTCGGCATCGACCACCTGGTCGCGCCCGAGCCGGAGCTCGGCGCCGACGGCGAGCTCACCGGTCGCCTGCTGGGCAGCCCGACCTTCGGCGCCGGCAAGGTGGCCGGGACCGATGCATGGCTGGCCACGCTCGGCAGGCGCCTCGGCGATTTCGAGCGCAGCACTTTCTACAGCGACTCGCAGAACGACATACCGCTGCTGTCCGTGGTCTCCCATCCAGTGGCCACCAACCCGAACGCCGCCCTGGCCCGCCATGCAGAGGCGAACGGCTGGCCCATCCTGCAGCTGTTTTCAGAATAACGAGAGATGATCAAGAAACTCATCCGCCGCATCCTCGGCGTGTCGCCGGCCCCCGGCAAGGCCACCGAGCCCGTGGTGTTCGGCCCGTCCGATCACGGCATCCGGCTCGACGACGTGCCGCCGAACGCAGTCCGCGTCACGCAGACGCTGCAGCAGGCCGGCTTCAAGGCGTTCATCGTCGGCGGCGCCGTGCGCGATCTCGTGCTCGGCCACCGGCCGAAAGATTTCGACGTCGCCACCAATGCCACGCCCGAGGAAGTCAAGCGCCTGTTCCGCCGCGCCTTCATCATCGGCCGCCGCTTCCAGATCGTGCATGTGATGTTCGGGCAGGAACTGATCGAGGTCACGACCTTCCGCGGCGCGTCGTCGGACGACGCGCCCAAGGACGCGCATGGCCGCGTCCTGCGCGACAACACCTTCGGCGAGCAGCACGAAGATGCCGAGCGGCGCGACTTCACCATCAATGCGATGTACTACGATCCCGCGCGCCAGCAGGTGCTCGATTACCACGGCGGGATGAAGGACATTCGCAGCAAGACGCTGCGCATCATCGGCGTGCCGGAAGCACGCTTCCGCGAAGACCCGGTGCGCATGCTGCGCGTGGTGCGCTTTGCGGCCAAGCTCGGCTTCTCGATCGCCGGCCCGACGCGGGCGCCAATCAAGGTGATGGCGCCGCTGATCAACAACGTGCCTGCCGCACGCGTGTTCGACGAGATGCTAAAGCTGCTGATGAGCGGGCATGCGATGGCCTGCCTGCGGCAGCTGCGCCAGGAGGGCCTGCACCATGGCCTGCTGCCGCTACTCGACGTGGTGCTCGAGCAGCCGCTCGGCGAGCGCTTCGTCACGCTGGCGCTGGCCAATACCGACGAGCGCGTGCGTGACGGCAAGCCGGTGTCGCCCGGCTTTCTGTTCGCATCGCTGCTGTGGCACCAGGTGCTGGAAAAGTGGAATGCCTACAAGGCCGCCGGCGAATATCCGATCCCGGCGCTGCACCTGGCAGCCGACGACGTGCTCGACGGCCAGACCGAGAAGCTCGCGATCCAGCGCCGCATCGCCACCGACATGCGCGACATCTGGGCCATGCAGCCGCGCTTCGAGCGCCGGGTCGGCAAGGCACCGCACAAACTGCTCGAGCATCCGCGCCTGCGCGCCGGCTATGACTTCCTGCTGCTGCGCTGCGCGTCGGGCGAACTCGATGCCGAGGTCGGCGACTGGTGGACCGATTTCATCGACGCCGACGGCCCCGGCCGCGAGGCGCTGCTGTCGAAAAAGCCGGCCGAGGAAGCCGAGCCGGCCGCCAAGCGCCGGCGCCGGCGCGGCGGACGCGGCCGCAGCAAGGCCAACGGCGAGAGCGCGCCGGAATGACGGCAACCGTGGCCGCCTATGTCGGCCTGGGCGCCAATCTCGGCGATCCGGCGCAGGCGCTGCGCGACGCGCTGCAGGCCCTGCGCTCGCTGCCGCAAACGACGCTGGGCGCAGTTTCCTCGTTTTACTGCAGCGCGCCGGTCGATGCCGGCGGCGACGACTTCGTTAATGCGGTCGCGCGCCTCGACACGGCGCTCGACGCGCGGACTCTGCTGCAGGGGCTGCAGGCCGTCGAGCTGTCCTTCGGCCGCGAGCGGCCGTTTCGCAACGCGCCGCGCACCCTCGACCTCGACTTGCTGCTGTATGGCGATGCCGTGATCGACGAGCCCGGCCTCGAAGTGCCTCATCCGCGCATGAGCACGCGCGCGTTCGTGCTGCTGCCGCTGCTCGAACTCGCGCCGGAAGTCAGGATTCCGGGCCGCGGCGCAGCGCGCCAGTTTTTGTCGGCAGTCCAGGGACAGGCCATCCGGTCCCTGCCGCCCGCGCCGGCCTGACGACATGCGAGCACAGGGCAGTGGTTGATCTGCAATGACAATCACGTATCATCGTCGCCCATGAACCTGGCCAAATACCGCTACATCGTCGTCGAGGGTCCGATCGGCGTCGGCAAGACCAGTCTTGCGCGGCGCATTGCAACCGAGTCCGGCGCCCAGCCGCTGCTCGAGCAGCCGCAGGACAATCCTTTCCTCGAGCGTTTTTATCGCGACTCGGCCCGCTACGCGCTGCCGACCCAGATGTTCTTCCTGTTCCAGCGGATGAACCAGCTGCGCGACCTGGCGCAGACCGACCTGTTCTCCGCGCCGGTGGTATCCGACTTCCTGCTCGACAAGGACCCGATCTTCGCCGCCCTGACGCTGGCCGACGACGAGCTGAACCTGTACCGCCAGATGTTCGACCACCTGACCCGGGGAGCGCCGCGTCCCGACCTCGTGATCTACCTGCAGGCGGCGCCCGCGACGCTGGCCGACCGCATCCGCCGCCGCGGCGTGCCGAGCGAGTCCGGCATCTCCGAGTCCTACCTGCAGCGGCTGTGCGAAGGCTACAGCCGCTTCTTCCATCACTATGACGCGTCGCCACTGCTGATGGTGAATGCGGAACACCTGAACCCGATCGAGCGCGGTGAAGATTTCGCGTTGCTGATGCAGCGCATCGCCGGCATGCGCGGAAAGCGCGAATTCTTCAATCGCGGAGAATGAAACCATGAGCACCCAGACGATAACCCCGCGCAAGAAGGTCACCATCACGACGCTGGCGCAGATGCGCGCGGCCGGCGACAAGATCACGATGCTGACCTGCTACGACGCCAGCTTCGCCGCGCTGATGGAGCAGTGCGGCGTCGATACGCTGCTGGTCGGCGACTCGCTCGGCATGGTCGTGCAGGGGCATCGCACGACCCTGCCGGTGACGATCGACGACATTGCCTATCACACGGCCTGCGTCGCACGCACGGTGCAAGCGCCGCTGCTGGTGGCCGACCTGCCCTTCGGCAGCTTCAACACACCCGAACAGGCAATGCGCAACGCCGAGTTGCTGCTGCGCGCCGGCGGCGAGATGGTCAAGCTCGAGGGCGGCGAGTGGCTGGCGCCGACGGTGAAGATGCTGGTCGAGCGCGGCATGCCGGTCTGCGCACACCTCGGACTGACGCCGCAATCCGTGCATCAGCTGGGCGGGTTCAAGGTGCAGGGCAAGACCGCGTCGGCTGCCGACCAATTGCTGGCCGATGCGCTGGCGCTGCAGGAGGCTGGCGCGTCGCTGCTGGTGCTGGAGGCGATACCGGCCACCCTCGCCGCCTCCGTCACTTCCGCGCTCGCCATCCCGACGATAGGCATCGGCGCCGGCGTCGACTGCTCGGGCCAGGTACTGGTCATGCATGACATGCTCGGCGTCTTCCCCGGCCACCGGCCGAAGTTCGTGCAGAACTTCATGGACGGCCAGACGAGCATCGAGGGCGCCGTGCGCGCCTATGTGCAGGCGGTGAGGGATCGCCGCTTCCCTGCAGCCGAACACAGCTTCTGAGCCGGCTCACCGGCGCACCGCGCCGGCGGCCGCCCTCGGCGCGTATCGCCCGCTCCCGACCCTACCCTACGCAAAGCGACCGACTTTCGTGCGAGCGACGACTGCCGTCTGCCCGCTGACGTTCAACGCAGAGCCGGTTGCGCGACCCGGATTGCGCGCGCGCGGATCTGCGTCCGGGCGGCTGGTCGCGTGAACCGATACGAGCGCAAGCAGTGCGCGAGCATTATTAGCCGTCTGGCGACATCTGCTAACGGCTCCTCGACGCTGGTCGGATTTTCCTAAACTCCACCCGAAACCAAAATCTTGAGCAAGGATAAAAAGCCTTGTTCTCCGGTACAAGAAAAATCAAAACGGCACAGCCGTTCGGAACGTCAGGCGCGGGCGGAATCAGCGGGTTTTCCGCCGGCCTGGCGCGTTCTCCGACGCGGCTCGGATGGCGTGAAAGGATCGGGACAAGAGGAAAAGGGGGAAGAACGAAGGCAAGCATGCCCAAGCCGCCCGTCGATACCCAGGGTACCGACGTGTGCGCCACTACTCACGACCGAAGGAGCAAACCATGTTGATGACCACCGAAATCACCGATATCGCACCCCGTCTTGCCAACCCGTCGTCCCTCTGGCCGCGCCGCCAGCTCCAGCAAGTCGATGTTGCCTACGACCCTGCCCTGCAGACGCTATGGACTTACATGAAGCCGATCGGCGTGCCCTGCTTCAACCAGGACATGCTGGAAGAGTTGTACTTCGGCGCCGGCGAGTTGCAGCGGCATCAGGGAAAGCATGCGCACGGCGATGCATGGGTTGCCGTCGATTTTTCGGTCATCGCATCGCGTCGTCCCGGCATCTTCAGCCTCGGAGGCGACCTGAAACTGTTTCTCAACCTGATCCGCGAACGCGATCGCGAGGGCCTGCTGAATTATGCGATGTCCTGTATCGACAGCCTATTCATACGGATCAGCGGATACGATGCATCGATCATCACGATTTCGCTGGTCCAGGGCGATGCCCTCGGCGGCGGCCTCGAGATTGCGCTGTCGAGCGACATCGTCGTTGCAGAAGCGGGCAGCCGGATGGGCTTGCCCGAAATTCTGTTCAACCTGTGCCCCGGCATGGGCGCCTACAGTTTTCTTGCGCGGCGCATCGGCCTGCGCAAGGCTGAAGAACTGATCTTGAGCGGAAACATCTACACCGCCGAACAATGCCTGGACATGGGCATCGTCGATGTGCTGGCGCCGGCGGGAGAAGGCGAGCGCGTGGTGAACGAGCTGATCCAGAAGCGCCGGCGACATCTGAACGGCGCGCGCGCGATCTACCAGTGGCGACAGCAGGCATGGCCGGTCACGCATCAGGAGTTGACCAACATCGCCCTCAGCTGGGTCGATGCCGCGCTGCGGCTCGAAGAAAAGGACCTGAAGATGATGAGCCGCCTGCTCGCAGCACAGTGCGCCCAGCACGTCCGGGAGCGCAAGAGCCGGCACAACGACAGCGTGGCCGACCTGCTCGCTGCCTGAGGTTTGCCGGGCAGGCGGA
Organism: Burkholderiaceae bacterium; assembly: GCA_023653025.1. Classification (GTDB taxonomy): domain Bacteria; phylum Pseudomonadota; class Gammaproteobacteria; order Burkholderiales; family Burkholderiaceae_D; genus Pernthalerella. The sequence goes on along the minus strand of JAMNXS010000020.1, from coordinate 8 downwards.
CCGACCCG
>JAMNXS010000094.1 GCA_023653025.1 Burkholderiaceae bacterium | reverse complement strand
CCGGTCGATGAAGATGTCTGCGCCTGCGCCCAACCGGCCGCAAGCATCAAGGAAATGAACAACGGAGTCACAACACGCTTCATCTGAACCTCCATGCTTTATCTGAGTCATGATTCGCGCGCGAGCGCGCAGGATGTCCATTCGAAACCCTCGCCGGTTCGATGGCTGTGCGAATCAGACTGAGCAGGTCCGTTGTAGTTTCATCAAGTGAGACGCGATGTTTGTTGCAGGCCATCGCAATGACGGCACACGAACGGTGCCATTGGCGGGAAAACGCAGCAGATACCGTAAGTCGGGCACCTCGGAGGCGCGCTGGCGCTGGCGCAGCAGCATTTCGATGCGGCTGGCTAACTCGCCGTGTCCTTGAGCGCGCGCAAAGTCGACAGCGGTCAGGCCCAGTTCGTTCTTGAGCGCGATGTCTGCTCCTTCGTCGATCAGCAGCATCACTGCCTCGGTATGGCCGGCCCTTGCTGCCATCATCAGCGGCGTGGTGCGGTTCGGCGACTCGGCATCGATGAATGCGGCTTCGTCGAGCAGCCGGCGGATGATCGCCGCATTGCCCGATGCCGCCGCGTAATGCAGCGCCGTCCATCCCGGCCGATTGATCTGTGCGCCCTTGTCGATCAGCGCCAGCGCCGCCGCCGTGTCGGATTGCAACGCGGCGATCATCAGCGCAGTGTCGCCATTGCGCGAGCGGGCATCGATATCGACGCCGGGCGTCGACAACAGCAGATGGAACACTTTCGCCGACTTGTGCCGCAACGCGACGATGAGACCGGAATCGAAGCGTTCGGGCTCGATGGTCGCCGGATCGAAGCCGCGATCGAGCAAGCCCTTGATGCGCCGCGTGTCGTCGAGACGGATCGAATGAAACCATTCGTCATACGAGCCCCGCTGCGGCAGCCAGGGCTCGAACAGGCGCCCGAACTCGGTGACGAGAGCGGCCGCCATGAAGCGTCGTCGTCCGTGGTCGGGGCCGATGTCCATGCGGTTACGCCGCTGCGCTGAGGCCGAACAAGCTGCGGAAATTGGCGGAAGTTACGTCGCCCACCGTGGCCAGCGGTACGCCTTTCAGGTCGGCCAGATATTCCGCCACATGCCGGACGTAAGCCGGTTCGTTCGTCTTGCCGCGCACCGGCACGGGCGCAAGATACGGCGAATCGGTCTCGATCAGCATGCGCTCGAGCGGCACGGCGCGCGCCACGTCCTGCAGTGCCCGGGCGCTCTTGAAGGTGACGATGCCCGAGAACGAGATGTAGAAGCCGAGGGCCATCGCCGCTTCGGCCACCTCCAGCGATTCGGTAAAGCAGTGCATCACGCCGCCGGCCCCGCCATCGACCGTTCCCGCTCCCTCGTCGCGCATCAGGCGCAGCGTGTCGTCGGCGGCGGAGCGGGTATGGATGATCAGCGGCTTGCCGCAGGCGCGCGAAGCGCGGATGTGCGTTCGAAAACGATCGCGCTGCCACTCGAGATCGCCACTCAGCCGGTAGTAGTCGAGGCCGGTCTCGCCGATGGCCACGATGCGCGGATGGGCCGCCAGCCGCACCAGGTCATCCACCGACGGTTCCTCGGTCTGCTCGTAATCCGGATGCACGCCGACCGATGCATACAGGTGCGGATGCGACTCGGCCAGCGCCAGCACGCGCGGAAATTCGGGCATCGTCACCGACACGCACAGCGCGTGGCTGACCTGGTTGTCGCGCATCTTCTGCAAGATGTCGGGCAAGCGGTCGGACAGCTCGGGAAAATCTATATGGCAATGCGAATCGATGAACATGGCAGCAGCGAAAATCGTCTCCGCGCCATTGTACGATGCCGCGCGCCGCCGGTCCGTGGTCCCTGGTCCGTGGTCCCTGGTCCGTCAGACGGTGTGCGTCGGCCTCGACGACGCCAGCGCCGTTCCCAGCAGTTCTTCGATGCGCCGCCGCACGCGCGCGCCGCTGTCGTCATCGGGAAAGGCCACCCCGATGCCCGGCGTGCGCTGGGCCGCTCCTTCCGGCGTGATCCAGGCGACCGTGCCGGCGACCGGGTAGCGGGTCTCGTCCTGCATCAGCGTCAGCAGGACGAACACTTCGTCGCCGATCCGGCAGGGCCGAGCGCCCGGAACGAAGATGCCGCCCTGCCGCAGGAGGGGCATGTAGGCGGCGTACAGGCCGGTGCGGTCACGTATCGTCAGCGACATCACCGAGGATTTCGGCAACTGCGGATGGTTCGGATGGGTCGGCTCGTGCGGTTCGGTCAAGTCGGTCATGGGTTCGCGCTACCTGAACAGGCCGGCATACGCCAGCAGCATGTCTTCGATGAACAGGCGCGCGGACAGCGGGTGGTCTGCCACCGCACGCCGGCGGCTCGCATCGCGCAGCGCCGCTTGCAGGCGGTCGGCGGAAACCTGCGCCGCCAGCGCCGCCAGCGGCGCACGCAGATGCGGGAAGTAGCGTACCCGACCGCACAGCTTGAGCGATAGCAGGTCGTACAGCCACCGCTGCTGCCATGAAACGAGGCGCGCCAGCGGCGCTTTTTGTAGCCGCTCCGCCACGATCAGCGCGGCCGCCTCCCCCGGTCGGGCCAGATGGGCCAGCAATTCGTCGCGCTCGGCGCCGGAATCGCCGCTGGCGGCCTCGAGCGCCGCCAGCGGCGCGCCGCCCTGCTCGGCCAGCCAGCGTTCGGGTTCGCGCAAGTCCTGCTGCGCCAGCCAGCGCGCGGCCGCCGCAGCGTCGGGCATGGCCAGCGCGAACTGCCGGCAGCGCGAAAGGATGGTCGGCAGCAGCCGGTCGATCCGGTGGGTCACCAGCAGGAACACGGTAGCGGGCGGCGGTTCTTCCAGCGTCTTGAGCAGCGCATTGGCCGATGCCGCATTCAGCGCCTCGGCCGGGTACAGCAGCACCACGCGCAGGCCCGAGCGGTGTGTCGAGACGTTCATGAAGGTGGCCAGCGCCCTCACCTGCTCGATGCGAATGTCCTTCGATGGCGTCTTGCCGCTCTTTTTGGCCGCCGGGGCATCGTCACCGTCGGCAGTTTCCTCGGCGTCCACGTCCTCCAGGGCATCCGGCCGCACGCGCCGATAGTCCGGGTGGCCGTACTGCGCGAACCAGCCGCAGGAATCGCAGGCGCCGCAGGCATGGCCGTCCTCGCGCGGGCGCTCGCACAGCAGCGCGGCGGCGAAGCGCTCGACCAAGGCCACCTTGCCGATACCCGCGTTCCCGTGAAACAGGATGGCGTGCGGCAGCCGCTCGCGCATTTGCTGCAGGCGCTGCCAGTCCGCGCGCTGCCATGGATAGATGTCGCCGGCCGCGATGTCGCCGTTCTCCATGTCGGCTGCGTCGGTCACAGCGCGGCGGCCAGCAGCGCAAGTTCGCTGCCGATATCGTCGATCGGGCGCGTGGCGTCGATCACCCGGACGCGCTGCGGAGAGCATGCTGCGCGCTCGAGATAGACGCTGCGCACGCGCTCGAAAAAATCATCCTGCTCCTGCTCGAACTTGTCGAGCGTGCGGCTGCGGTTCAGGCGCTCACGCGCGACGGCCAGCGGCACGTCGAACAGCAGCGTCAGGTCGGGCTGCAGGTCGGGATGCACCCAGCGTTCAAGCGCCTCGAGCCGCGCCAGCGGCAGCTGGCGGCCGCCGCCCTGGTAGGCGAAGCTGGCGTCGGTGAATCGGTCGGAGACCACCCAGTCGCCGCGCGCCAGCGCCGGCGCGATCAGTTGCGCGATGTGCTCGCGGCGGGCGGCGAACATTAGCAGCGCCTCGGTCTCGAGGTGCATTGGCTCGTGCAGCAGCAACTCGCGCAGTTTCTCCGCCAGCGGCGTACCGCCCGGCTCGCGGGTGCTGACCACGTGGATGCCGCGCGCGCGAAGCGCGGCCACGAACGGCGCGATATGCGTCGACTTGCCGGCGCCGTCCACGCCCTCGAAGGTAATGAATTTTCCTGTTGCCATGGTGACGCTTGGCCCGCCGCTCAGCGGCCGCGCTGGTATCGGTTGACGGCCCGGTTATGGTCGTCGAGGTTGCTCGAAAACTCGCTGCTGCCGTCGCCGCGCGCGACGAAATACAGGTCGGCGCCCGGCGCCGGGTTCAGGGCGGCGTCGAGCGACGCGCGCCCTGGCATTGCAATCGGCGTCGGCGGCAGGCCGGGGCGCAGATAGGTATTGTACGGCGTGTCGGTCTGCAAATCCTGCTTGCGCAGGTTGCCGTCGAAGCTGCTGCCGATGCCGTAGATGACGGTCGGGTCGGTCTGCAGCAGCATGCCCTGCCGCAGCCGGTTGACGAAGACCGATGCGACGCGCCGGCGGTCTTCCTCGCGTCCGGTCTCCTTTTCGACGATCGACGCCATGATCAGCGCGTCGTAGGGCTTCTCGTACGGAAGCCCGGAGACGCGCTTCGCCCACGACTGGTCGAGCAACTTGAGCATGCGCTGATGCGCCTGCTGCAGCAGCAGCAGGTCGCTGCTGCCGCGATCGTAGAAATAGGTGTCGGGGTAGAACAGGCCTTCCGGGTGCGCATAGCCGGGAGCGACCCGGGCCAGCATCTGCGCGTCGTCGAGCCCGGCGCTGTCGTGGCGCAGGTGGCGCTGGCGCGCCATTTCCGCGCGCACCTGCGCGAAATTCCAGCCTTCGATCAGCGTCAGCGATTCCTTGATCGTGTTGCCGCGCGCTAGCGTGTCCAGCAGGCCGAGCGGCGTCATCCCGCCTTCGATTCGGTAGCTGCCGGTCTTGACCGACGGCGTGCCGGAGCCGCGCGCCAGCCACTCCATCAGCAGCGGCGAGGCAGGCACGCCGGCATCGCGCACCTGCCGCATCGCGCTGCGTACGCTGCTACCCGGCGCGATGTTGAATTCTAGCGCCGGCGCATCGGCCGGCATCAGCGGCTCGCGCGCCCAATGAACGGCGAACGCCACTGCCGCCAGCACCAGCAGCGCGAGCAGCGCCAGCAATTTTTTTACGGCTGCCATCCCAGATCCCCGGTCATGTCGACGCGTTTCGGCACGCGCCTCTATAATTTGCCCGTAATGATAGACGCGAAACCGCATTTTCCAGAATTCATGCCTGAAACCACACCGTCGTGGCCGGAGTTCCTGGCCAGCCAGGGAGCAGTGCAGGCCGATGCCGGCTTGCCGGACCTGGTCGACTTTCCTCCGCCGGCCAGCCTCGAACCGGGCTTTGCCTGCGCCCTGACCCATCTGGGCGTGATCTCGGCCAGTGGCGCCGATGCAGCCGATTTCCTGCACAACCAGCTCACGAACGACGTACTCGGCCTCGATGGCGGCAGCGCCCGCGTTGCCGGCTACTGCTCGCCCAAGGGCCGCCTGCTGGCCACGATGCTGATCTGGAAAGACGGCGACGAGTTCCGAATGGCTCTGCCGCGCGAGTTGTTGGCCGCGACTCTGAAGCGCCTGCGGATGTTTGTGTTGCGCTCGAAGGTGACGCTCGACGACGCCAGCGACCGGATCGTACTGATCGGCATGGCGGCGCCGACGCTGCCGATGAGTGCGTTACCGCCGCTCGGCCAGTGCGCCGACGAGGGCGGCGCGTCGATTCGCCTGCCCGATGCCGCCGGCCTGCGGCGCTGTCTGTGGGCCGGCGCGGCCGGGCAGGCGCCCGCACGCTGGCAGCGTGCCGCCCTGCCGGCGGCCCCGTCGGGCCTGTGGCGCTGGACGGACATTCTGGCCGGACAGCCGCAGGTGCTCGAGGCCACGCGCGAGCAGTTCGTGCCGCAGATGATCAACTACGAGCTGATCGGCGGCGTCAACTTCCGCAAGGGCTGCTACCCGGGACAGGAAGTGGTCGCGCGCAGCCAGTACCTCGGCAAGCTCAAGCGACGGATGCTGCTGGCCCATGCCAAGGCAGCGGCCGCCGCCGGCGACGAGGTGTTTGCCGAGGCCGATCCTGAACAGCCCTGCGGCATGATCGTCAACGCCGAGCGCGGCCCCGATGGCCACGTCGCCTGCCTGGTCCAGATGAAGCTGGAATTGTCCGGCTCGGCGGTGCGACTGCGCTCGGCCGACGGCCCGCTGTTGTCCTTCACCGACCTGCCCTACCCGCTGGCCGAGCCTGCATGACGGATGTCTACGTCTATTACCGCGTGAGCGACGAGAATGCGGCGCAAGTGCGCGATCGCGTTCTGGCGATGCAGGCCGCGCTCGCTTCGCGGTACGGTGTGTCGGCTTCGCTGAAGCGCCGCAGCGACGAAGCTCCCGGGGCGCAGACCTGGATGGAAATCTATCGCGCGGCACCGGCAGACTTCATGCCGGCGCTGCACGAGGCCGTGTGCGCGGCGCAGCTGCCGATCGATGGCGAGCGCCATGTCGAAACCTTTGTGGATATCCCATGTGCCTGATCGTTTTCGCGTGGAAGCTGATCCCCCAATGTCCGCTCGTGCTGGCGGCCAACCGCGATGAATTCTTCGAGCGTCCGACCCGGCCGGCAGGCTGGTGGGACGATCACCCGGACGTCTACGCCGGACGCGACCTGCAGGCCGGCGGCACCTGGCTGGGCATCGACCGCCGCGGGCGCATCGCCGCGCTGACCAATATCCGCAACGGACAGGCGCCTGCCGCCGACAAACGCTCGCGCGGCGAGCTGGTCGCGAATTTTCTCGGCGGCGATGCCGAGCCTCGGGCCTATCTCGACCAGGTGCGCGAGACTGCCGGCCACTACAACGGCTTTAACCTGCTGATCGGCGATGAGCAGGCGCTGTACTGGGTATCCAACGAGGGCGCAACCGAGTTCAAGTCGCTCGAGCCCGGCATCTACGGGCTGTCCAACGGCACGCTGGATGCACCGTGGCCGAAAGTCGTGCGCGCAAAGGCCCAGTTCGCCAGCCTGCTGTGCACCGGTGCGCCCGACGACGCCTACTACGAAATGCTGGCCGACACTACACGGCCGGCCGACAGCCGCCTGCCCGACACCGGCGTCAGCCTCGAATGGGAAAGGCTGCTGTCGCCGATCTGCATCGAATCCGAGTCCTACGGCACGCGCGCATCGTCGCTCGTGCGACTGCATGCAGGCGGGCACGCCGAGTTGCGCGAGCGCGTGATTCGCTGAACTGTCACCCGTCTCGCACCTGACCTTCCCCTCACACAGTGCGGCCACCGCACTGATGTCCGCATCACCGTAGCTCAATCCGCCACACTTTGCGGCCGCTTTTTCTGTCGCACCGAAGACATCAGCTCCTGACGACGTCGGTACTTGTCGTACCCGGCTGCAGCCGGAACAATGCGCGCGAACTCGGCCACGCTCGCCCCTGTCCCGCCATGACACAGCATCACGCGGAAGCACGTGACACCAGGCGTCGCCGAGACAAGCCCGCGCGCAGCCATCCCTGCCCGCATCCGGTTACCGCAGCCTTCCTCGAGGAGCCCCGATGCACCGATCATCGCCCTTTGTCCTGCAGGCT
>JAMNXS010000019.1 GCA_023653025.1 Burkholderiaceae bacterium | reverse complement strand
TCGGCAACGTGCAGGCATGCAAACAGGTTCCCGCTGCAAGATTGACGAAACCACGGTCGATCTGAATCGCCGGCAATGAAACCCTGCTCACGGGCACTTTTTTTTCTTCCGGACAGAAACTATTTCTGAGCGTCATGAACAAAGGGGGTATTCCGTACAGCAATTGCCCGTCTGGTGACCATGACCGCTTCCCTCGCCGCTCCTGCTTCCGCGCCTGCCCACGCTTCTGCCCACGCTGCCGCTCACTCTGCTGCATCCGCTTCTCCGCTGCTGCGGCGGCTGGCCCTGCCAGCGCTGTTCGCGTGGTTCGGCGTGATCATGGGTTCGTGGGTCGGCCGCATCCCGGCCCTGCGCGACGGGCTGCAGGTATCGCACTCGCAGCTGTCGCTGGTCCTGCTGATGGGCGGCCTCGGCGCGGTGCTGTCGTTTCCGGTGTCGTCGCGCCTGATGGCGCACTTCGGCGGCCGCCAGACGATGCTGATCTCCGGGCTGGCGCTGCTGGCTGTGCTGGTCGGCATCGGCGCGGCGCCGAGCATGCCGCTAGCGATGGCGGCGGTGCTGATGCTGGGCATCACGGCCAGCACCTATGACGTGGGTATGAACGCGGTGGCTGCCCGCCAGGAACGGGCGCAGGGCCGCTCAAGCATGTCGATGCTGCACGCCTGTGCCTGCGCCGGCGGCCTGGCCGGTGTCACGCTCGGCAGCGCGATGGCCGCGCTGCAGGTATCGCCGCTGCTGCACTTCGCGGGCCTCGCCCTGCCCTTTGTCGGCTTGCTGGCGTGGGGCGTGAACCGCCTGCCGGCCGACGACGCCGGCGAGAAGATCGACAAGAAAGCGTTCGTCATTCCGCGCGGCGGCCTCGCGCTGCTCGGCGCGCTCGGCTTCCTCGGCGCGATCGCCGAGGGCAGCATCGCCGACTGGGCCGGGATTTTCATGAAAGACCATTTCGGCGCCTCGGACGGCTTCGCCCCGCTGTCTTTGGCGGCCTTCTCGACGATGATGCTGCTGTCGCGGCTGGCGGGCGACCGCCTGAAGGCACGCCATGGCGCGAAGCAGCTCGTCATCGGCGGCGCGCTGCTGGCCGCCGGCGGCCTGTTCTTTGCGGTGTTCGCGCCGAACCAGTACTTCGCCCTCGGCGGCTTCGCGATCGCAGGCATGGGCCTGGCATTGGTCTTCCCCTTCGTCTTCAGCGCCGCCGGGCGCGAGGGCACGGTGGCGCTGGCCGGCGTGGCAACGATGACCTACAGCGGCAGCCTGATGGGCCCGCCGCTGCTCGGCGCGATCGCCCACACGGTGGGTCTGGAAGCGGCCATGGGTTTCGTCGGGCTGCTGGCACTGATGATCGCGCTGGTAACCAGCCGCAGCGCGCTCATGAAATAAGAGCCTGCCAGGTCAGGCCGCCAGCGGCGTTGGCGGTCCCTTGCCAACCGTCAGGTCTGTCTGCGGGACCGCCGCCTTGCTGCCGACCTGACGCGACAGGCTCTTCGACCCTCGGGCTCAGCGCCCGGCGCGGTTCGGCGGCCGCTCGATGCGCGTGACGCCGCCGGTCACGGCCGGCGGGTCGCTGGCCGGGAACGACAGTTCGATGGCATCGTCGAGCAATTCCTGCGCCTTTTCTTCCGGATCGGCCGAGCGGAGATGACGCTCGGTCAGGTCCTTCGTGGCCGCATCGCCGGGTTTCAGGTCCTTCGGGGTCACCGATACCGGGTCGTTGCCCGGGGATGAGGCCGGGGCAGGCTCAGGTGCGGACGTGCTTGGTGACGGACGTTTCGTGCTGGACATCGAGGTCTCCGGCAAGCCGGCCCGCCGAAATGCGAGCCCGGTCTGGCTCCGATGTCACGCCATGAAGAAAGTTTCGCAAGGGCGGCGCGTCGAACAGCGCGCTGCGGTCGAGCTGGTTGATGTCGGGCACGCCCAGCAGCGCCAGCACGACATCGATTTCGCGCTGCAGGATGCCGATGGCGCGCTCGACCCCGGCCTGCCCTGCGGCCGCCAGTCCGTACAGGCCGGCGCGTCCGACGATGCAGGCCGTGGCGCCCAGGGCCACCGCCTTCACCACATCGCTGCCGCGACGGATGCCGCCATCGACCAGCACCGGTATCCGCCCGCCGATGGCATCGACGATCGGCGGCAAGGCGGCGATGCCCGACGGGGCGCCGTCAAGCTGGCGACCGCCATGGTTCGAAACGATGACCGCATCCGCCCCCTGCTGCAGGGCGAGCACCGCATCGTCGGCGCGCAACAGGCCCTTGACCAGCAGCTTGCCTTGCCATTGCCCGCGCAGCCAGTCGAGATCCTTCCAGCTGACAGACGCATCGAAATTGCGCCCGATCTGCTCGGCCAGCGTGACCAGCCCCTGCCGTGGGCGCTCGGGATCGTCGAGATTGCCGAAGGTAAAGCGCGGCGCGCCCGCCATCCGCCATAGCCAGCCGAGCTTGCGCGCGTAGTCGACTGCATTGGCCAGGCCGATGCGCGGCGGCAGCGTGAAGCCGTTGCGGATGTCGCGCTCGCGCGGCCCGGCGACCGGCAGGTCGACCGTCAGCACCAGCGCAGTGCAACCGGCGTCGCGCGCGCGGTCGATCAGGGACTGCGTCAGACCCCTGTCCTTCTGCACATAGACCTGGAACCAGTGCCCTTGCCGGCCGCGCGCGGTAACCTGCTCGATGCTGGCGTTGGAGGTGGTGGACTGGCAAAAGCCGACACCCATGGCGGCGCTTGCACGAGCAAGGCATAGGTCGCCCTCGGGCCAGACAATGCCGGCGATGCCGGTCGGCCCCACGATCAGCGGCGAGGACAGCGTTTGCCCGAACAGATCGATAGCCTGCTTGCGCGCACTGACATCGACCAGCATGCGGGGGGCGAAACGGATGCGGGAAAAATCATCTTCGTTGTCGCGCAGCGTGCGCTCGTCGTGCGCGCCGCCATCGACGAACCCGAATACGGCACGCGGCAGCCGGCGGCGCGCCAGCTCGCGCAGATCGGCGATGTTGACAACCTCGTTTAGCGTCATGCAGACCTCCCGTCGCAAGGATGATTTCTGTGACGCATCTTAGCCAATGCCGGAGGCTACGCGCGGCCCGAGCACTTTGGCTTTCGCGAAGTCCGTCATCAGCCGGACGCCGGCACGAACACCCGGTACTCGGCGCGGTCGAAGTGCGAAGCCGGACAGGAGCAAGCATCGAATACACGCGACGACCTGCAACCGCATGCGCACAGTCGGCCGCCCTGCGGCTGTGCGCTCAGGGCGACTGCGGGCCGACCGAGATCGCCGGGTCGTCGGGATGGGGCTGCACCGGATCGGGATCGGCCAGCTGCCGGGCGCGGCGCGGCATCTGCTCCTCCGGGGTCGGCGGCAGCTCGGCGTAGGCCTGTTCCTCGATCACGTTGTGGTACTGGCTGCCGTCGAGCGGATGCGGCGGCGCGGGCACGGCAGGCTTCGAGGCCGAAGTTTGAACATTCCGGCGGCGGGTCTTGTCCATCGTATTCATTGAGTTCTCGCAAACCCCTGACGGTGCAAGTTGCACACAGTGTGCCAACACATGTTCCAACAGCACGGCCACACGGAAACGGTTTCAGCCATGTCGGATCAGCAGCGCATCGATGAGCAGGGCCTTTCCGCCGGATCGGGCGCGGAACTGCGCCGGGTCATCGAGAAGCGCGGCATGCCCATTGGACAAGCCGACGACAATTCGGTGCCGGACATCCTGCATGCGGTGCGCCAGCACCTGAAGATGGAAGTCGCCTTCGTCTCGGAGTTCACGAATGGCCGCCGCGTGTTCCGGCATGTCGATGCCTCGTGGCCCAAGAACCCGGTACGGGTCGGCGGAGGCGATCCGCTGGAGGAATCCTACTGCCAGCGCGTGGTCGATGGCCGCCTGCCCGAACTGCTGACGGATGCGCAGACCAACCCGGTCGCCGCCGAATTGCCGGCGACCTTCGCCATCCCGGTCGGCGCGCACATGAGCGTGCCGATCCGGCTGTCGGACGGCTCGGTCTACGGCACATTCTGCTGCTTCAGCCGCAACGCGGACGCCAGCCTGAACATGCGCGACCTGAGCCTGATGCGGGTATTCGCCGACCTTGCCGGCAAGATGATCGACCGCGAGCGCACGCTGAACCAGAGCCAGCATCAGATACGCGAGCGCATCGAGCGCACGCTGCACGAGGGCGAGCTGAACATCGTCTACCAGCCGATTTTCGATCTCGACAAGGCGGCCGTGGCCGGCTTCGAGTCGCTGGCACGCTTTCCGTCCACGCCGGCGCGGCCGCCCGACCGCTGGTTCAGTGATGCGCATGCCGTGGGACTGGGGGTAGAGCTGGAGCTGCTGGCCATCGAGCGCGCGCTGCAGATCCTGCCGCAACTCACCGAGGGGCTGGATATCGGCATCAACGCCTCGCCGGAAACCATTCTCGATCCGCGACTGGACCGATTGCTGTCCGCGCTCGAGGACGTCGGCCGACTGGTACTGGAGATTACCGAACATGCCGCCGTCGAGCGCTACGGCGAGATTGCCGCACGGCTGAAGCCCTACCGCGACCGCGGGCTGCAGATCGCTGTGGACGATGCGGGGGCGGGCTATGCGAGCTTCCGCCACATCATCAACCTCGAGCCGGACCGCATCAAGCTCGACATGAGCCTCACGCGCGACATCGACATCGACCCGGCGCGACGCGCACTGGCGGCGGCACTGATCCACTTCGCCGCCGATACCGGCAGCAAGCTGGTGGCCGAAGGCGTGGAGACCGCCGCCGAGGCGGCCACGCTGATCGAACTGGGCGTCGAACGTGCGCAAGGCTACTTTCTCGGGCGGCCGATGACGCTGCAGATGATGCAGCACGGCGGACATGTGCGGGGCGGGGCCGTGGCGCTCGGGCCGGCGGGGTGAGTGCTGAGGTGGACTGCTGGCGGATTTCGCTGCGCTCTATCCGCCCTATTGTTCGGGGGTTCGGCGTTCAAAGTCTGCGGTGATATCCGTAGGGCGGGTAGAGCCGCAGGCGAAACCCGCCGGATCTGCGGTGCAGACTAACGGCTCAGCAATTCCCCTTTTTCCGCTGCCCCGGCGGGCAATGCCCGGAGCCGCCGCCCTGCTTCCAGCCGCCGCGATGCAACTGCCAGCCCTGCGGCCCCTCGATCCATTGCGGCTGCGCATACACATAGCCGGGACGCTGCCCGATCCAGTGGCCCGGCACCCAGACATGCGCGCCGCCATTCCAGTTCCAGTATCCCTGGACCCAGACATGCGACGGGCGCGGTGCAGGCATGGGCTCGTAGCGTACGACGGGCGGCGGCGGCATGCCGGAAGAAATGGTGACGCCCCAGCTGATGTTCGGATCGGCGTGTGCGGCGGTCAATGCGCCGAACGCCATGACGGCCGCGGCCAGAAAGTTTCGCATGATGTCCCTCGAGTCGGTAGTTGCTCTGCGTACAGAGACGATAACGTAAACGCGAGGGGCGATGATCGATCGAAAGTTTACAAATCAAAACAGGGTTGATTTCGGTCAATTGACATTCAATGGCCGATGCCGATGTGCGCTCATGTCTCGATCAACCCGTGCCGCACCGCAATCAGCGTCAGTTCGGCCTGGTTCGCCGCGCCCAGTTTCTGCTTGACGTTGTACAGATGCGTGCCGACCGTGCGTGGCGAGATGTTGAGCATCTCGGCGATCTGGTTCACCGAAGCGCCCTTGGCCAACTGGATGAAGACGCCGAACTCGCGCTCGGACAGCACCTCGATCGGGCTTTTTTCGCCGTTGAATTCTTCCAGCGCCATCCGCTGCGACAGGCTGGTGTCGATGTACATGCGCCCCTCGCTGACCTGCCGGATGGCGTGGATCAGTTCATCCGGCGCGCTGCGCTTGGACAAGTAGCCCAGTGCGCCGGCCTTGAGCATGTAGCGCACATAGCTCGGGTCTTCGTGCGACGACAGGCCGAGCACCCGGGCCGACTTGTCGCGCGCGACAATGCGGCGCGTGGCCTCGACGCCCATCGTGCCGCCGAGCGAAATGTCCATCACGATCACATCCGGTTTGGCGGCGGGAATCTGCTGGTAGGCGGCCTCGGCCGATTCGGCCTCGGCCACGACCTTGATGTCGTCGGTCGCCTCGAGCAGCATCCGGAAACCGAAGCGGACCACCGCATGGTCGTCGACCAGCATCACGTTAATTGTTTTTTTCATCTTGTTCCTTGCTGCCTTCGGCCAGCGGAAGTGACACCCTGACCTCCAGCCCGCCGCCTGCGGCGGAATGGAAGCCAACGCTGCCGCCGTGCGCGGCGGCGCGCTCCTGCATGCCGCGCACGCCATGGTGTCCGTCGCGCGCCAGCGTGGACGCCCCCTTGCCATTATCGGCAATCGACAGCGCCAGCGCGCCAGCGCGCGCGGCAATGGCGATGCGAACGCGGGTGGCCTGCGCATGCCGCACCACATTCGTCACCGCCTCCTGCACGATGCGGTAGGCCGACAGCTCGAGCGTGTCTTCCAGCGCCGGCACCACTCCGTCGACCGACAGCTCGAAGCGAACTTGCGGATGGTTCTGCTGGGTTTCGGTTAGCAGGTCGCGCACCGCATCGACCAGGCCCATGCCCTCGAGCTGTATCGGCCGCAGGCGCGGGATCATGCGGCGCATCGCGTCCGAGGTATTGCCGGCGGTATCGAACAGCATCTGCGCATGGCGCTGCAGCGGGCCGCCGGCCACGTCCGGGTGCTGCATCATCGATTTTGCAATGCTGCGAATGGCGGTGAGCGACTGGCCCAGTTCGTCATGCAGTTCACGCGCCAGCGCCGCCCGCTCCTCTTCGATGCGCGCATGCAGCCGCTGCGTGAACTCGCGCTGGACGGCGAGCCGGGCCTGCGCCTCGGCGCTGGCCTGCCGCACCTGGATATTGTCTTCGACCGCCTGCGCCATCCGGTTGAAGGCCTTGCCCATCTGGCCGGCTTCCTTGCCGGGCAGCGGCGGCAGCCGCACATGATGGTCGCCCTGCTCGATCTCGCGCAGGCCGCGCTCGATCCGCTCCAGCGGCGCGAGCCAGCGCCCGACCATCCAGAAGATCAGCAGATCGGCCAGTACGAACAGCACCAGTTGCGCCAGCAGGATGTCGCGCAGATTGTCCCAGCCGTCGAGAATGGCGCGCGTGGAGTTGGTCTCGATGACGAGCGTGGCGTCGGGAAAATGGATCACGCGCTCGGCGCGCGGCGGCGCGACCAGGCGGGTATACCACTCGGGCGCGAAACGCCCGGCCTTGTACGGCGACGGCGGCGACTGGTACAGCAGCTCGCCGCCCGGGTCGTAGACGGTAATGTCGTTGGCGCGCACGCGGCCGGTGCTGCGCAGGAAACGCAGCAGATCAGGCAAGCCTTCGCGGGTGTAGTGGCTGCCGATGCGACCGAGCAGTTGCGCGGCGATGCGGCCGGAAGCCTCCATCTCCTCACGCACGCTGGCGCGCGTGGCGCCGATCTCGACGGCGATCAGCACGCCGAACACGATCACGGTGAGCGCGGAGAAAATCAGGTTGATCTTCAGGCGCAGACTCATCCGGCCGGCCGGACGGTCGGCGGCAGTAGCGGGCAGTGGCCGGGATTCGGCGGCTTGGGCAGTCATCGGATGGAATTGTCGGGCGGTTTGGCGTATCGTGCACCGTCTTGTCTTTGGGCCGCATCATAGCAGCGTTGCATCTGCTGCATGGCAGCGACGCTGGTCCCTTGCGCCGGGCATGCCGAGGTTCATGAATTTCATGAGCCCCCTTTCATCAGTTCGCAGATGCGCATGGCCGCGCGGCTCCAGCATCATCTGTCGCGTCGATCGGGTTTCGGTCGGCGATTGATAAAAACTTTTTCAAGTCAACAGGAGATCATCATGGCATGGACCACCCCGGCAGCAACCGACCTGCGTTTCGGCTTCGAAATCACGATGTACATCGCTAACCGCTAATTCGGCGGTGCGCGGGCCGGCCTTCTGGCCGGCTGCGACACGTGTTTTGAAAAAGACGGCCCCTGCGGTCGTCTTTTTTTATGGCGGCAATGTTGTCAATTTAATCATTTATACTTTTGACCCAAGGAAAAGTTTCATCAGGTCAAAAAAATCATGAATTTCATTACCGCAACGCCTTTGCGATTCCGCTAGCCTTGCGCCTTTTTTCCTCCCAGACCTTGCCTCTCATGAAAATCAACAAGACAACGCTGGCCGTGCTGATCGCCGGCTGCTTTGGCGCTACCGCCGCCGCCGAGGAAACCAAGGTCCTGTCGCCCGTTGTCGTGACGGCGACGCGCGTCGAGCAGGACAGCTTTGACCTGCCGATGTCGATCGACAAGGTCGAGAAGAAGGACATCCAGGACGCACAGCTGCGGATGACTCTGTCGGAGAGCCTGTCGCGCATTCCGGGCATCACCGCACAAAACCGGAATCAGATGGCGCAGGATCCGCAGATTTCGTCTCGCGGGTTTGGCGCGCGTTCGTCATTCGGCGTGCGAGGTATTCGTCTCTATGTCGATGGCATTCCGCTGTCGATGCCGGATGGTATCGGCAACCCGGGCAGTATCGATCTGGGGGTCATTAGCGGCATTGAAGTCATGCGCGGCCCCTTCTCCGCCATGTATGGCAACTCCTCCGGAGGCGTGATCCAACTGCTCACCGACGCGGCGCCCGCAAGACCCGAGGTCAGTGCAGATGTCCTCTATGGCAGTTTCGGTACGCGTCGGGAGTCGGTTCAGGCTGCCGGCACGCGCCAAGGCGTAGAGTATCTGGTGAACTTCAGCGATTACACATCGGATGGATTCAGGCAGCACAGCGCCAACGAAAAGCGTCAGGCGACAGCAAAGTTGGGTGTCAGACTTTCCGAAGACACGAAACTGACCACGCTGCTAAACTGGTTCGACCAGACTGCGCTCGATCCGGGTGGCCTGATCCGGACAGGTACCAGCGCCACCGCCCCGGGCGCGATCACCCGCAATGCTTTTTACAACCCTGCTGGCGTGGCATCAATCGCGGTCACCAACAGAAACCGTGTCATTCGCAGCAACACGCAAGTCGGTTTCAATCTCGAGCACAAGATCGACTCCAGCAACACGCTGAATATGGTGGCCTATGCGGGTCAACGCGAAAATCTGCAGTATCTGCCCAACAGCGCAAGCAGTATCGCGCGTGATTTTTACGGGGCGGAGATGCGCCTCAACAATCGCGGCGATTTCCTTGGCCGGACGTACAACATCAGCGCAGGCCTGAACGCCGGGTTCATGGAAGATGCCCGCCTGAACCAGACGGCCTCTGGCGGAACAATCACCAACGCCGCCCCTAGCCGGGATGAAACACAAAAAGCTCTGAACTTCGATCAATTCGTGCAGAGTTCGTGGTCATTCGCAGACCGGTGGGATTTGCACGCCGGCATTCGTCATACCAACCTGCGTCAGAGCGTACTCGACCGCATCACCAGCAATGGCGACGGTACGGGCAGCGTTCGGTATGAGCGAACCATTCCTGTTGCCGGCCTTATCTTCAAGGCGACGCCGACCCTGAACGTGTACGCGAATGTCGGCAAGGGATTCGAGACACCGACGATGATCGAGATCTCTTACAACAACGACACTACTGGTACGGGTCCGAACCTCGGCCTCAAGCCCAGCACCAGCACGAATATCGAAGTGGGCACGAAGTGGCTGGTCAATGACGATACCCGGTTCAATGCCGCACTGTTCGATGTTTCGACGGAAAACGAAATCGTTGTTCAAAGCACGAACACCTATACCGTTTACAACAACTCCGGAAAAACGAAACGCCAAGGTGCCGAACTGAACTTCGAGGCACGGCTGCCAATGGATTTTTCTGTCTACCTTGCCTACACCCTGCTCGATGCAAAGTTTGACGAAAACTCCGCGTTCAACGCCAACAAGGTGATTCCCGGAACCTACAGGACGCAACTCTTCGGTGAGATTGCATGGCGCCATCAGCCGATGAATTTCGTCACGGCACTTGAGGTACGTCACGGCAGCAAGACGTTCACGAAAGACGATAATACCGAGTCCGCACCCCAGTACACCGTCCTGAGCGCTCGCGCCAGCTTGCAACAGCAGTGGAATCAGTGGCGATTGACTGAGTACGTGCGGATCGACAACCTGACCGATGAGGCCTACATCGGTTCGGTACGCGTCAACGACAGCAACAACCGCTTCTTCGAACCCGCCCCCGGCCGCAACTACATCGTCGGCATCAAGGCGAACTACGCGTTCTGACCGGCACGAGCGCCATCAAGGCCCGCACCTCGGTGCGGGCTTTTTTTCGCCTTGCGATATCGCGCGGCGGTCAGATGCTCTTCAGGTCGTCCGCGTCCCACGCGCCGGTGCGCCGCATGCAGGCCTCCGCGAAATCCCTCGCATGCTGCTGCGGCGGCTGCGGATGCTGGAACACCTTGCCGAGTTGCGCGCGCAGGAAGGCTTCGTCTTCTGCGTCCTGCACGAACCAGCGCAGCGACTTGGGGACGGACTGGATCATTGCCATGTCGGTCTCGAAGACCTCCATGAACTTCCGCTCGGAGACGCCGTTATCGCGCGACAGGGCGGCATTGCGGATGTAGTCGGAGCCCTCTCTGCACTCGTTGATGCTGAGCTCGTGAGCGGCTGCTGCGGAAAGCAGCGCCACAGACAGGGCCATGGCCAGAGGCAAGGTGGCAAGGCCATCGGTCAGCCGGATGCGGTCCATCGGAACCTCCTCGTCTCGAAATGACGATTCGATTCTAGTCAGCCTTACAATTGCAATGCACGCCGCACTGCACCAGCGGCGGAAAGAACGGCGTGACGCTGCAAGCGGCCATCAGGCGGCGCGGTCTTCCTGCGGCGGGTCGTCGGCGGCGGCTTCGGGCTCAACGGTTGGCGGTAGCAGCTCGATCTCAAGCTCGGCCTTGTCGACCAGATACTGCGGCAACGCACCCTTGACCGCCACGCCGAGCTGCTCGAATTCCTTCGCGCGCTTGATCAGGTTGCCCGGCCCCTCGTACAACTGCCCGAAGGCCTTCGCGTAGCTGCCGCGCGCGGCGTCGAGCTTGCGCCCGAGTTCTTCCATCGTGCCGAGGAAGACAGTGAACTTGTGGTAGAGCCGCGATGCGCTGTCGGCCAGCGCCGCGCTATGGGCGTTCTGGTTTTCCAGCCGCCACAGCTGGCGGACGATGTTCAGGCTGGTCAGCAGCGTGGTCGGCGTGGCGACCAGCACATTGCGCTCCAGCGCCTGCTGGAACAGGTTTTCGTCGGCGCGCAATGCCTCGACGAAGGCCGATTCGATCGGCACGAACATGAAGACCATCTCCGGCGAGTTCAGGTCGCCGAGGTCGAAATAGCGGCGGTCGGCCAGCTCGGCAATGCGGTCAGCCACGGCCTTGACATGGTCGCGCAGCGCCTGCTTGCGCTCGACTTCTTCTTCCGCGTTTACGTAGCGGGTATAGGCGTTCAGCGAGACCTTGGCATCGACGATCAGGTGCTTGTCTTCCGGCAGGTAGATGATGACATCGGGACGCTGCTTGCCCTCTTCGGTGCTGAAGCTGACTTCGCGCCGGTAGTCCTTGCCCAGCTGAAGGCCGGAACGCGCCAGTACGTTCTCCAGTACCAGTTCGCCCCAGTTGCCCTGCTTCTTCGCCTGCCCTTTGAGTGCGGTCGCCAGTTCGTGCGCCTCCTCGGTCATTTGCCGGTTCAGATCCTTGAGTTGCGCCAGTTCGGCTTTCAGCATCGCCTGCTGCTGCGCATCCTGATAGTGAATCTCCTCGACGCGCTGCTTGAACTCGGTCAGCCGCTCCTTGAACGGATTGAGCAGGTTGCCGAGGTTTTCGATGTTCTGCTGGCTGAAGCGGCGCGTCTTGTCCTCGAGGATGCCGTTGGCGAGGTTCTGGAATTCCTCGGTCAGCGCCTTGCGCGCCGACTCGCTCATCTCCTGCAGCAGGCGGATTTTTTCTGCGGACTGCTTACGCTCCTCTTCGAGCCGGGTGCTGACTTCGGCCAGCTGGCGCTGCAATCCGGACAACTCGTCGCGCAGCCCCGCATTCAGCCGCGCGGCCTCGGCATGCTGGATCTCGGTCAGGCGCTGCCGCTCCTGCAGGGCAGCGTGCTCGGCATGCCGGCCGCGGGCCTTCAGGGCCATCGCCAGCGCGCCGATCACGAGGCCGGCGACAAGGGCAATGAGGGCTGCGAACAGGTCCATGACACGTCTCCGATGAATGATCGCGGGAGTGTACCAGCAGCCCGGAACCGCTCGATACCCGCAGCTTCCGCCATTGGCCGGGCCATGTGAATGGGTAGCGGGTACTCTTGCGAAATTAACCTATTAGGTTACAATCCGTCCATGGAAAAACGTGTTCCCCATTGCAAGCTCACGGTCATCAAGTCGTTCGTCGAGGCCGGCATGGTGAGGGCAACCGGCAGCGCATTCATCGGTGCCCGCGAACTGGGGATAACCACGATGGAGGGGATGTGTGCCGTGATCATGGCGCTGACCCCCGCCGACTTTTACAAAAGCATGACGACGCACGCGGACCATCGGATCTGGCAGGACGTTTATCACGCAACGACCGAACACGGTGATGATGTGTACCTGAAACTGACTGTCGTCGACGACGTGCTGATTGTTTCGTTCAAGGAGCTATGACGATGAAATGTCCGATATGCGGCGCGGCTGAACTGGTTCGCGACACGCGCGATCTACCTTATGCATACAAGGGCGAAACCACCACCATCCCGGAAGTGACGGGTGAATTTTGCCCAGCCTGCGACGAGGTGATTCTGGACCAGACTCAGGGAGATCGCTTCTCGGATCTGGCAGGCGCGTTCCAGCGCCAGGTGAATGCCGCTATCGTCGATCCGCGTTTCATCGTCAGCGTCCGCAAGAAACTGGCGCTGAATCAGCAAGAGGCCGGCGAAATCTTTGGGGGTGGCGTCAACGCATTTTCCCGTTACGAGAACGGCAAGACCAAACCGCCGCTGGCACTGGTCAAGCTGTTCAAGCTCCTTGACCGTCATCCGGAGCTGATCAATGAAGTGCGCGCGCCTTGACGCATGGCCCACATCCACCCCCCCGGCTGGCGCGAACTGGCCGTCACCGGCGCTGCCCAGCGCGAGATCGAGACACTGTCGCTGCTGGCCGAGGCGCTGCCGGATGACTACGCCGTCTTCCATGGCGTGCACTGGACCAATCTCGAGAACGGCTTTTCCGCCTACGGCGAGATCGATTTCATCGTGCTCGCGCCCGACGGCCGGGTATTGCTGATCGAGCAGAAATCCGGCTTCCTGACCGAAACCGACGAGGGGCTGGCCAAGAAGTACGCCGGGATGGACAAGCCCAAGCTGGTGCGTAACCAGATCCTGCGTGCGGTGTCGGCGCTGAAGCAGCGCTTCGGCGCTGGCGGCGAGCCGCTGGCGATCGACTACCTGCTCTACTGCCCCGACTACCAGATACGCAAGATCGAAAGCGCAGGCATGACCGCCAATCGCATCGTCGATGCCCGCCGTCGCGAACAGCTACCTGCGATCATCCGCGAGATCCTGCCCGCAAGCGACAGCCGGCCGCAGCGCGAGCGCGTGCTGCGTTTCCTCAACAACGTGCTGCAGCTGGTGCCGGATCCGAGCGCCATGATCGGGCAGGCCACGGCGCTCGTCACGCGGCTTTCGGGCGGGCTCGCGTCATGGGCTCGGCAGCTGGACTTCTCGCCATTCCGGCTGCGCGTGGCAGGCACCGCCGGCAGCGGCAAGACCCAGCTGGCGCTGGCGGAGTTCGAAGCCGCGCTCGAGCGCGGGCTGCGGCCGCTGTACGTGTCGTACAACCGGCCGCTGGCGGACCATGTGCAACGTCTGCTGCCGGCCGGCGGCCGGGTCGCCAACTTTCACCAGCTATGCGACCAGTTCGCGCGCGAGCACGGCCTCCTGCCCGACTATCGCGATCCGCAGGTATGGGCAGGGCTCGAGCAGCACCTGGCCATGACCGCGCCCGGCAAAGACTGGCAGTTCGACGTGCTGATCGTCGACGAGGGACAGGATTTTTCGGAAGCCTGGCGCGATGCGCTGCTGCGCCTGCTCAAGCCCGACGGCCGCGCGCTCTGGCTGGAAGACCCGATGCAGAACCTCTACATGCGCGAGCCGGTGCCGCTGCCCGGCTGGGTGACGCTGCATGCACAAGGCAATTTCCGCAGCCCGCGGCAGGTGGTCGAGCTGCTGGCCTCGCTGTCGCCGGCGGCCGCCGGCGTGGTGGCGGCCGGCCCCTTCGCCGGCGCCGAGATCGACGTGCTCACCTACCCGGAGGGCGATACCAGCCAGATGCACGCGCAGACCCGGCAGGCGATCACGCGCTGCCTCGGCGCCGGCTTCACGCGCGCCGACCTCGCGCTCGTCAGCTTTCGCGGGCGCGAGCATTCGGGCTTGCTGAATCTCGACGCGCTCGGCCCACACACGCTCAAGTCCTTCACCGGCAGCTACGACCTGTTCGGCAACCCAGTCTTCCGCGACGGCGAATTGCTGACCGAGTCGGTCTACCGCTTCAAGGGGCAATCGGCGCCGGCGGTGATCCTGACCGAGGTCGATATCGAATCCCTCGACGACAAATCGTTCCGCAAGCTATTCGTCGGGATGACCCGTGCGCGGCTGAAACTGGTGCTGGTGATGTCGGAACGCGCCGCGCGGCTGCTGCTCGACAAGAGCAATGCTCCGGGCACCCCGTAGTGACTCGCTCAGGGAGGTAGCGCTTTTCGGAAAAATTCTTTCCTGATACTTGATGATGGAACCAACTTCGTCTCGCATGAACGAAATTGCCGGGCCACGCGCCTGACCATTTTTTCCAATCGAATGCGAGACGACCATGAGACCACTTTCCGCTGGGAACCAACCAGCCGAAAAACCCAAACTGTCAGCCCATGACAAAAAGATTCTAAAGCGCGTGGACAAAATAATGACATCCGCCAACCAGATTTTGGACACCCAGAAGTTGAAGCTGCATGCATTGATTTTCTTGACTGACGTAACTTACGGAGCACACAAACCAGACATGGATTCAGTACGCACGTACAACAAGTTCGTAGACAAGATAAATGCGGTAATACTTGAGTCCGGCAAGCCGGAGAATCAAAGGGAGTTCAAAAATCTCGTCAAGTACAGACTGGCGGAAGACGGTCTTGCAGAGTCTTATAACGAGTATGTTCAAAAGATGGACGCCGGAACGGATAAATCAGTGATGGCGGCCTGGATCCACGAGAAGCTACAAGAAATCAGTCGTCCCGTCATGCATGCGAGGTCGGTCTCCCAGCCAGTTTTGCCTGTCTCGACTTCACCTGCGACCCCATCTTCGGAGGCGGCCACTCCGAACCCGTTTGGTCTGCCTGACGGAACGTCAATCGTCGTCAGCCAAGTTGACTGGCAAGCTCCTGACAACACGTCACATGCCCCGTTCATTCCGTCCTCGGCCCGTTCAAAACAGTATGCCGCTCCCTATCCTCAGACACCGATGCCGCTGCAGCAGCAACTACAACCTCAGCCGCAACCTCCGATACAGCCTCAACCTTCGCAACCCAGCGCCCACATAACAGCCAACTCGGTTCCCTGCCCCAATATGGCAGCGACACCGCCGCAGCTTCATGGCCGGCAGTTTCCAGACCCAGCCACCGCAGTCGGCGGTCACCCCCACATTGGCCAGCCTTCGGTGACCAACGGTGCATTGCCTGTCCGGGCGACATTCATCATGCTTGGCGCGGTCGCGGAGCTCGAGAAGCGCGGCTTCAATCGCGAGGGTTACGTCGCGCTGCTGCAGCATCTGGTGGCAGGCTGGCTTCCCAGCCAAAACCACACGGAATCTCACCATGAATTCAATGAGCAATTCCATCACCTTGTCCAGTGGATGTCCGCGCAACGCGCTACCGTGGACTTGGCGCAGCATCGACTGTGGACCGACCATGTCGCGGTTTATCTGGTGGGTTCGGTGTATGGGCTCGAGCTGGCTGAACCTCTGGAGAACCAGCTACGGCAGGGCATGGACCGAAGCCAGATAGCGTCATGGCTTCAAGCGGCCATTCCCCGCTAGCCTCGACCTAAGTTTGCCGAGAAACCAAGGCAAACGAAACGACATGACGCCCCGCCAGCGCGGGGCGTTTTTCTTTCCTTTAGAATTCGGCACATAACGATAACCCGCACGGAGCCTTGCATGCCCCTAGCCCCCTCGCGCCTTACGCGCACCTCCCGCCGCACTTTCCTCAAGCAATCCGCTGTCCTCGGCGGCGCCTTCGTCCTCGGCATCCGCGGCGGCCCGGCGGCGGCGGCCGGCAATGCCGGCCCGGAAGTCACGCACTGGGTCGTGATCGAGCCGGACGACACAGTCATCATCCGCATCGCCCGCTCCGAGCTCGGCCAAGGCAGCTTCACGGGCCTGGCGCAACTGGTGGCCGAGGAACTGGCCTGCGACTGGAGCAAGGTGCGCCCCGAGTATGCGGACGTGAATGAGCACATGCGTCGCAAGAAGGTCTGGAAGGACATGTCGACCGGCGGCAGCCGCGGCATCCGCGACTCGCACGACTACGTGCGCAAGGGCGGCGCCGCCGCGCGCGAGATGCTGATCGCCGCCGCTGCACAGCAGTGGAAGGTACCGGCCTCCGAATGCAGCGCAGCCCAGGGCGTGGTGTCGCACCCGTCCGGCCAGCGCGCGCGCTTCGGCGAGCTGGCTGCGCTGGCCGCGACCCTGCCGGTGCCGGAGAACCCGCGCCTCAAGGACCCGAAGGACTGGACCATCGCCGGCACCTCCCCTGCCCGCTTCGACATTCCGGCCAAGGTCAACGGCTCGCAGGTCTACGCGTCCGACGTGCGTCTGCCCGGCATGCTGCACGCCTCGATCCTGCAGAGCCCCGTGTTCGGCGACTTCCTGAAGTCCTACGACGACAGCAAGGCGAGGGCCATGCCGGGCGTGAAGCAGGTCGTCGCCACCGAGGACTGGATCGCCGTCTGCGCTACCAACTGGTGGCAGGCCAACCAGGCGCTGAAGGCGATCCGGGCCGACTGGGAAAACGGCAGTAAGGGACAAGTGTCCAGCGACAGCATCATGGCCTACCTGCGCGAGGGGCTCGCGGTGAGGGAAGCGCCAATCGCGCGCAAGGACGGCGACGCCGAGCGTGCGTTCGCCGGCGCGCACCAGGTGCTGGAAGCCGAGTACACGACCGGCTTCATGAATCACGCGACGATGGAGCCGCAGAACGCGACCGCACTCTACACGCCCGACCAGCTTGACGTCTGGGTCGGCACGCAAAATGGCGAGACCTCGATCGCCGCGGCGTCCGAGGTGTCCGGCCTGCCGCTGGAGAAGGTCTACATCCACAAGATGCATGCCGGCGGCGGCTTCGGGCGGCGCGGCCCGCACCAGGATTTCACGAAGCAGGCAGTGAAGATCGCCATGGCGATGCCCGGCACGCCGGTGCGGCTGCAGTGGTCGCGCGAGGAAGACATGCGGCAAGGCCGCTACCGGCCGGTGTCCCTGGTGAAGCTGCGCGGCGCGCTGGACAAGGACGGCCACTGGATCGGCTGGCATGTCCGACAGTCCGATCAGTCGATCGCCGTCACCGTCTATCCGCAGTTCATCAAGGACGGCGTCGACCAGATTAATACCCGCGTCTTCCGCGACAACCCGTATGCGGTGCCAAACTTCACCAACGAATACGTGATGCGCGACGTGCACGTGCCGCCGGGCTTCTGGCGCGCGGTCGCGCACACCAATAACCCGTTCTATCGCGAATGCTTCATCGACGAACTCGCGCATGCGGCGGGCAAGGATCCGGTTCAGTTCCGCCGCCCGCTGCTGCAAGGCAAAAAGGATCTCGCCGTCCTCGATGCCGCCGCCAAGGCGATCGGCTGGGACAAGCCGCCGGCGAAAGGCGTGCATCGCGGCATCGCGGTGGTCGATTCCTACGGCAGCTACACGGCGGCGGCCGTCGAACTGTCGGTCGGCAACGGCACCGATATCGAGGTCAGGCGCGTGGCGGTCGCGCTCGACTCCGGGCATGTCGTGCATCCGGACGCGGTGAAGGCGCAGGTCGAAGGCGGCGTGCTGTGGGGGCTGTCGGCGATCATGGCCGAAGAAATCACGATCGAGAAAGGCGCGGTCAGGCAGGGCAACTTCAACGACTACCCGCTGGCACGCATCAACGTCAAGCCCGAGATCATCCCGGTGCTGGTGCCGACCGGCGACTTCTGGGGCGGCGTCGGAGAGCCGCCGATCGGCGGCGTGATCCCGGCGATGGTCAATGCGCTGTTCTCGGCCACCGGCAAGCGGATACGCTCGCTGCCGCTCAAGCATCACGGGTTCAGGTACAAGGCCTGAGCGCGGGATGGGCATGGCGGGTTTCGCTTCGCTCTACCCGCCCTATGTATCGTCGTACCGTCGCAAGCACGCGGCGGGTTTCGCTTCGCTCTACCCGCCCTACATGTCATCGCAATGTCGTCGAACAACAGCGTACCGTAGGGCGGATAGAGCCGCAGGCGAAATCCGCCGTCACCCACGCGCATGCGAAATCCGCCGTCACCCGCGCGCAGGCGGACCTCGCCCGACTCAAAGCTTCACCATCACATGCCGCGCCACCGTGTAATCCTCGAGCGCGTACATCGACATGTCCTTGCCATAACCGGAGGCCTTCACGCCACCGTGCGGCATTTCATTGACCAACATGAAATGCGTATTCACCCAGGTGCAGCCGTACTGCAGCTGGCGCGCGATGTTCATCGCCTTCGACACATTGGTCGACCAGACCGATGAGGCCAGGCCGTACTCGGACTCGTTGGCCCAGTGGACCACCTGCTCCTCGTCGGTGAAGCGCGTGACCGATACCACCGGCCCGAACACCTCGCGCTGCACGATCTCGTCCTCCTGCCGCGCACCGGCGATCACGGTCGGCTCGTAGAAGAAGCCGTTGCCGGCGCGCACGCGGCCGCCGGTCGTGACCTCGATATGGCTGGCCATCTGGGCCCGCTCGACGAAGCTGGCGACCCGGTTGCGCTGGCGGTCGGAGATCAGCGGCCCGATCTCGACATCGGCCTCGTCCTGCGTGCCGACCTTGATTGCGGCCACCGCCGACGACAGGTCGGCCACCAGCCGGTCGTAGACCTTGGCGCCGGCATAGATGCGGCAGGCCGCCGTGCAGTCCTGACCGGCGTTGTAGTAGCCGAAGGTTTTCACGCCATCGACGACAGAGGCAATGTCGGCGTCGTCGAGCACGATCACCGGCGCCTTGCCGCCCAGCTCGAGATGGGTGCGCTTGAGTCCGGCCGACGCTGCCTGCAGGATCTTGCGGCCGGTCGACACATCGCCGGTCAGCGACACCATGCGCACCTGCGGATGCTCGACCAGCGGCTGGCCCACGCTCGGGCCCTTGCCGCAGACCACGTTCAACACGCCTTTGGGCAGGATGCCGGCGGCCAGCTTCGCGAAAAACAGCGCCGTCAGCGGAGTCTGCTCGCTGGGCTTGAGCACCACCGTGTTGCCGGCGGCGATCGCCGGCGCGGTCTTCCACGCGGCCATCATCATCGGATAGTTCCATGGAGCGATCGAGCCGATCACGCCGATCGGGTCGCGCCGAATCATGCTGGTGTGCCCCGGCAGGTACTCACCGGCGGCGGTGCCGCTCATGCAGCGCGCGGCGCCGGCGAAGTAGCGGAAGCAGTCGGCAATCGCCGGAATCTCGTCGCCCAGCGCGCGCGCATAGGGCTTGCCGCAATTGAGCGACTCGAGCCGCGCGAAAGTCTCGGCGTGGGCCTCGATGGCGTCGGCCAGCTTCAGCAGGTAGCCCGAGCGCTCGGCCGGCGTGGTCTGCGACCAGCTGTCGAAGGCGCGGCTGGCCGCCATTACGGCACGCGACACCTGCTCCGGCGAAGCTTCCGGGACGTCGCACAGGCGCTCGCCGGTAGCCGGGTTGATGACCACTTCAACCGGCCCCTCACCGCGCACGGCCTGGTTATCGATCAGCAAATCGGTCGTAAAGACGTTGTATGGAGCAGGTGTTTCCATGGTCGGCTCTCCTGGTTGGTTTGTATGCGCCCTACTTGCGCTCCTCCGCGCCCTGCGTCAGCCAGTAGGCGGCGACGATGGGAACGAAGGTCAGGGCAATGATGAATACCGCAACGACATTGGTGACGGGACGCTGCCGCGGACGGATCAGTTCCTGCAGCATCCAGATCGGCAGCGTCGTCTGCTGGCCGGCCGTGAAGGTGGTGACGATGACTTCGTCGAAGCTGAGCGCGAAGGCCAGCAGCGCACCGGCCAGCAGCGCCGATCCCAGCTGCGGCAGCAGCACATGGAAAAAGGTCTGGAAGGCATTGGCGCCGAGGTCCATCGATGCCTCGACCAGCGACGGGCTGATGCGCCGCAGCCGCGCCACCGCGTTGTTGTAGACCACGACCACGCAGAAGGTCGCATGGCCGATCACGATGGTCCAGAAGCTGAACGGTATCTCGGCGGCGTGATAGGCCGAGCGCAGCGCAATGCCGGTGACCACCCCCGGCAGCGCAATTGGCAGGATCAGCAGCAGCGAAATCGCGTCGCGGCCGAAGAACGAGAAGCGCGCCAGCGCGCCGGCCGCCAGCGTACCCAGCACGAGCGCGATGCCGGTCGACCACAGCGCCACCTGCACCGACAGCGTGACCGCCTGCCAGACATCCTCGCGTGCAAGCGCCACGGCAAACCACTCGGTGGTCAGGCCGGGCGGCGGGAAGACATAGGTCTTGTCCTCGCTGGAAAACGCATACAGGATGATCAGCGCCAGCGGCACGTGCAGGAACAGCACGCCGCCCAGCGTGGCAAGTTTCAGGCCGAGGGTGGCGCGCGGCGTGCCGGCGGCGTCAGAGCGCATCGAACGCTCCCTTGCGGCGCGCCAGCCATAGGTAGACGGCAATCACCACGATCGGCACCAGCGAGAACGCGGCGGCAAACGGCAGGTTGCCGGCCAGCCCCTGCTGCCGGTACACCACCTGCCCGATGTACTGCGTCGAGTTGCCGATCACCTGCGGAATGATGTAGTCGCCCAGCGTCAGCGAGAACGAGAAAATCGAGCCGGCGGCGATGCCCGGCATGGCCAGCGGCAGGATCACCTCGCGCAGGGTCTGGCGCGGATGCGCGCCGAGATCCGACGAGGCCTCGAGCACCGACGGCGGAATGCGCTCGATGGCCGCCTGTATCGGCAGGATCACGAACGGCAGCCACATGTAGACAAAGACGAGGAAGGTACCCAGCGGCGAGAAGCTCAGCGAATTGGCCTCGATGACCGGCAGCGACAGCAGGCCGTCGAGCAGCCAGCCTAAGTGCAGCTGCTGCACCAGCCAAGAAACCACGCCTTCCTTGGCCAGCAGCAGCTTCCATGCATACAGCCGCACCAGGTAGCTCGACCAGAGCGGCAGCATGACGGCGATATACAGCAGCGCCTTTTGCGTGCCGCGCGCGTAGCGAGCCATATAGTAGGCCACCGGGAAGGCCAGCACGACGCTCGTGGCAGTCACCAGCGTGGCCATGGTCACGCTGCGCAGCACGACATCGACATTCGAGGGTTCGAGCAGCGCGACGAAGTTCTGCAGTCCGACCTCGCGCACGACCACGCCGGAAAACTCGTCGAGGCGGAACAGGCTTTGCGCCAGCAGCGCGAACAGTGATCCGAGGTAGATGACGCCGAACCACAGCAGCGGCGGAATCAGCAGGAAGGCCAGCACCATGCCGCGTCGCCGGAGCAGCGCGGCAGACACGCGGTCGGCCAGCGTCGCGGCCGGCAGCAGCGGTCCGCCCGCCGCCAACGCCGAGGGTGCGACGACCATGTTCAGGCAGCCTCCTGCAGCGGATGCAGCGCCGTTGCGTCCCAATGAAGGTGAACGCTGTCGCCGAGCGCCGGGCGCGCGACCTCCAGCCCGAGATCGACCATCAACTCGGCCGCGCCGGCACGGGCCACCGTCATCCGCCAGAATGCGCCGAAATACTGCAGCGAAGCGACGCTGCCGCTGACGGCCGCGCCCTCGGCCGCGCCCAAGCGGATGCGCTCGGGCCGCACCATCGCCGCCGGCTGCCCGCACAGGCGCCGCGCCTCGTCGCCGCGCAGCACATTGGCCGCGCCGAGGAACTGCGCTACGAAGGTGGTGGCAGGCCGCTCGTAGAGTTCGGTCGGCGTGGCCACCTGCTCGAGGCGGCCGCGGTTGAACACGCCGATGCGGTCGCTCATCGAGAGCGCTTCGTGCTGGTCATGCGTGACCAACACGAAGGTGATGCCGAGGCGGCGCTGCAATTCTTTCAACTCGCCCTGCATCTGCTCGCGCAGCTTCAGGTCGAGCGCGCCGAGCGGCTCATCGAGCAGCAGAACCTTGGGCTCGCTGATCAGCGCGCGCGCCAGCGCCACGCGCTGGCGCTGGCCGCCCGACAGCTGCGCCGGCTTGCGCTCGCCGATGTCGGGCAGCCGCACCAGCTCCAGCAGTTCCTGTGCACGCCGATGCCGCTGCTCGCGCGCGACGCCGCGCACCATCAGCGAATAGGCGACATTGTCGAGCACGCTCATGTGCGGGAACAGCGCGTAATCCTGGAACACCGTGGTCACGGGCCGCAGGTAGGGCGGACGGTCGCCGACTTCAGCATCATGGATTCGTATGCGCCCCGAGGTCGGCGCGGTGAAACCGCCGATCATGCGCAGGCAGGTGGTCTTGCCGGAACCGGACGGCCCCAGCAAGGTGAAAAACTCGCCCGGCTCGATGTCGATGCTCACGTCGTCGACGGCCTTCAAAGGCCTGCCGCCCGACTGAAAGACACACGACACGCGCTCGAGGCTGACAGCGTGCGTCATCAAAGGTGCTCCGGAGAATGCCGCGCCGGGACTAAGCGGCGCGGCAAACAGGGTCAGGCAGGATCAGCGGCCACCGAGGATAGCGATGTAATCGGAAACCCACTTGTGATACGGCACGCACTGGTTGTTCTGGCTCTTGCACTGCGTGACCGGGGTACGCCAGAACGAGATCTTGTCGAAGTCGTTATAGCCCTGGCGAGCGCAGCCGTCGTCGCCGAGCAGCTTGTTGCCCTTGCAGGCGGCCGGCACGGCGGGAACCGAACCGAACCAGGCGGAGAGATCGCCCTGCAGCTTTTGATTGAGCGAGTGCTCGAGCCACATGTAGGCGCAGTTCGGATGCTTGGCCTCGGAATGCATCATGGTCGTGTCGGCCCAGCCGGATGCGCCCTCGACCGGCACCACGGTGGCGATCGGCGCCTTCTTCGAACCGAGGATATTGGCCTGGAACTGCCATGAGCTCGACGCGACCACGCCTTCGTTGGTGAAGTCGTCAATCTGCACGAAGGCATCGTGCCAGTACTTGCCAACCAGCTTGCGCTGCGCGCGCAGCAGGTCGAGCGCCGCCTTGTACTGGGTCTCGTTCAGTTCGTACGGATCCTTGATGCCGAGCGACGGGTTCTTCTTCTTCAGGTACAGCGCCGCATCGGCGATGTAGATCGGACCGTCGAAGGCCTGGATGCGTCCCTTGTTGCTCTTGCCGTCCGGGAGGGTCTGCTCTTCGAACACCACATTCCAGCTGGTCGGCTTCTTGTCGCCGAAGACCTTGGTGTTGTACATCAGGACGTTCCAGCCCCACTGGTACGGCACGCCGTAGTGGGTGTTGTTCTCGTAGTGCCACGGCGCCTTCTGCAGGCGCGGGTCGATATTCTTGTAGCTAGGGATCAGGCTGACGTTGATCGGCTGCACGCGCTTGCCGCGGATCAGTCGGGTCGATGCATCGCCGCTGGCGGTCACGAGATCGAAGCCGCCCTCGTTCATCAGCGCCACCATTTCATCGGAAGTGCCGGCGTTCTTGACGTTGACCTTGCAGCCGGTCTTCTTTTCGAAGTCGGTCACCCAGTCGAAGTTCTTGTCGGTCGCGCCGCGCTCGATGTAGCCGGGCCAGGCGACGATGTCGACCTGTCCTTCGCCCTTGCCGATTTTCTGGAGCGGGGTCTGCGCGAAGATCGCGCCGGTAAATGCCGTGAGGGTCAATGCTGCAGCTAGCTTCATGCTCTTCATGGTGTTCTCCGCAGATGTTGGGTAGCGATGACGGTGGCCTGCTCGCCGACTGAACATATTCCTTGACCTCAATAACTGGAAAGTTCAATATTTAACGGGCTGGCATTCGTTTTTTTAGATATCCCCGCACCCCGTTTCCTTTTTGACTATCGACAAATGGTCGGCCACTGGCCAAGGAGCGCATGCACAAGCACTTCACACTGAAGCAGTTCCGCTATTTTCTGGCGGTGTCGGAGTCCGGGTCGGTCGCGGCGGCGGCCCGCATGGTCAGCATCGCGCAATCGGCGCTGACCAAGAGCATCCAGGAACTCGAAAGCACGCTCGGCACCCCGCTGTTCGAGCGCTCGGCGCGCGGCATGATGCTGACCCAGGCGGGCTACCGCTTCGAGGCCAGCGCGCGCAAAGTGATCGCGGCGGTGGCCCAGGCCGGCGCGGTTCATCATGAAGACCGCCCCGAACTGACCGGCGCGCTGACCATTGGCGTTACCAGCCTGATGGCGGGCTACGGCCTGTCCGACCTGCTGTCGCGCTTCCAGCGCGCGCATCCCGAGGTCCGGGTCAGCATCCTCGAAGACTCGCCGCCCTTTCTCGAGCACCTGCTGGTCAATGGCGAGGTCGATCTCGCGATCATGGTCGTCAATGCGCTGGGCGACCCGCAGGCGCTGGAGGTCGAGAGTCTGTCGAGTTCGCCGAACCGGGTCTGGATGTCGCCCAGCGACCCGCTGGCCGAGCGCAGCGAACTCACGCTGGCCGACTGCGCGTCGACGCCGCTGATCGTGCTGGAGGCCGACCGCATCGAGGACATGCAGCGCGCGGTCTGGCGGCGGCACGGATTGACGCCGGATGTGCGGCTGCGCACCAGCTCGCTGGAGGCTGTGCGCTCGCTGGTAGGCGTGGGCGCAGGCATTTCCATCTTGCCCGACTTTCTCTACCGGCCGTGGACGCTGGATGCCGAGCGCATCGAGGTGAGGAAACTGCGCGACGCGATTCCGGCCACCGACGTCGGCCTCGTCACGCGGCGCGGCGTGCGCCGGCGCGAGGTGGTGGAGCAGTTCATGCAGCTGGCGCGCTCGCCGAGCGGCCCGCGCCGCTAGCACAGCTTACTTGCCGTGCCAGCCGGCGATCCAGTCGGTGGTGTCCCGCAGCGCACGCTCGAAGCGGGCAAGCAATTCGTCGATCTCGGCCTCGCTGATGATCAGCGGCGGCGAGAAAGCGACGATGTCGCCGGCCATCGTGCGCAAGATCAGGCCGTGCTCCTGCGCCCGCTTCACCAGATAGGCGCCGACGCCCTTCTCGGGCCGGAACGGCTGGCGCCTTGCGGGATCGGCCGCGAGTTCGACCGCCGCGATCAGCCCCATCCCGCGTACGTCGCCGACGAACGGGTGGCCGACAAATTTGCGCAGCCCCTGCTGCAGCCTGGGCGCGACCCGGCGCACATGCCCGACCACATCGTCTTCTTCGTAGATGCGCAGCGCCTCGAGCGCCACCGCGCAGGCCACCGGATGGCCGCCGTAGGTATAGCCGTGGCCGAACACGCCGACCTCGGCGCTCGCATCGGCCACCGCCTGATAGACGCGGTCGCTGACGTACAGCGCCGACATCGGCACATAGGCAGCGGTCAGCATCTTGGCCACCGTGATGAAGTCCGGCTCGAGCCCGTAGACCTCGGTGCCGAAGCGCTCGCCGAGGCGGCCGAAGCCCGACACCACCTCGTCGGCAATCAGCAGGATCTCGTATTTTTGCAGGATGGGCTGGATCAGCGCGAAGTAGCGCGGTGGCGGCACGATCACGCCGCCGGCGCCCTGCACCGGCTCGGCGATGAATGCGCCGATTGTGTCCGGCCCCTCGCGCAGGATGGTGTCCTCCAACTCCTTCGCCAGCCGCTCGGCGAAGGCATCGGCGGTCTCGCCGGGCTGCGCGAACTGGTACGGATGCGGGCAGCTGACGCGCACCACGTCTGCCATCGGCAGATCGAAATGCTTGTGCATCGTCGGTATGCCCGACAGCGCGGCCGCGGCCAGCGTCACGCCGTGGTACCCCTTGTTGCGCGCAATGATCTTTTTCTTGGCCGGCTTGCCGATCGCGTTGTGGTAGTAGCGCACCAGCTTGAACGCGGTGTCGTTGGACTCCGAGCCCGAGTTCGCGAACAGCACGCGGCCCATCGGCACCGGCGCCCACGCCATCATCTTCTCGACCAGCTCCGTCACCGGCCCCGACACCTTGCCCGAGAACGTGTGGTAGTACGGCAGCGCCTGCATCTGCCGGTGCGCGGCCTCGACCAGCCGCTGCTCGGAGAAGCCGAGCGACGCGCACCACAGCCCGGCCATGCCCTCGATGTAGTCCCTGCCGCGCTCGTCGGTAACCTGCACGCCGCGGCCGCCGACGATGACCAGGGCGCCGTCGCGTTCGACCTGGCGCGGGTTGGTGTACGGGTGGAAGTGGAATCGGGCATCAACGTCGGCGGCATGCGTGCGGGTCATGGTGGCGTCTTTCGGCAAGAAGGGTTGATTGCAGCTTATCGATGATTGAATCGGCGATGATTGAGTCGGCGCTGATTGAACCAGCGATCATCGAACCGGGTTGATTGTATTTCATGCAGGACAGTCAGGCGAATCCGCCCTTGTCCGGCCCTCGTTGCCACGGGGCGAGGTCGTCGGACCACGCCGGGCGGGGGCTTTCGATAGAATCGGAGCATTTCCATTGCCGACGACGATCATGGCCATCAATGTCCTGGGCACGCCGCTCAAGCCCTGCTCCACCGACCCGATGACGGGCTACTTCCGCGACGGCTGCTGCAACACCGACGAGAGCGACCGCGGCTCGCATGTGATCTGCGCGGAAGTCACGAAGGAGTTCCTCGAGTTTTCCAAGCAGCGCGGCAACGACCTCGGCACGCCCCGTCCGGAATACCGCTTCCCGGGACTGGTGCCGGGCAACCGCTGGTGCCTGTGCGCCCTGCGCTGGAAGGAAGCCTTCGACGCCGGGATGGCGCCGTATGTCGTGCTCGAGTGCACGCATGTGAATGCGCTGAAATACGTCGATATCCGGCAGCTGCTCGAGTACCGCCTGCCGGCCTGAACGATATTCACGCATGCTGATCAATTGCATCGCCTACGAAAACGGCCAGCGGCTGGCGCAGCTGGAGCCGCCGGATATCAGCGACTACCTCGGGCGCCCGAACGGTTTCGTCTGGGTCGCGCTGAAAGAGGCGGCCGAAGCTCGATGAATACGGCGACACGCTGTTCTGCGTCGTGCATCTGCTCGAACTGGCCGATGACGAGATCCGGGTCGGCGAGGTCGACATCTTCGTGCATCCGGATTTCGTGCTGTCGGTGCGCACGCGCAGCAACCTCGACTTTCGCGGCGTGCGCGAACGCTGCGAGCGCGAACCCGAGATGCTCAGGCAAGGCCCGGGCTTCGTGTTCTACGCGATCCTCGACCAGGTGGTCGACGGCTATTTCCCGATGCTCGAACTGCTCGAAGCCGAACTCGAGCAGATCGAATCGACCATCTTCGAAAAGAACAGCGCGCGCCGCAACATCGAGCACCTGTACGCGTTGAAGCGCAAGACCATGACCGTGCGCCATGCGGTGCTGCCGACGCTGGAATTCATCGGCAAGCTGCACGGCGGGCGCGTGCCGCCGGTCTGCCAGGCGTCGCAGGAATACTTCCGCGACGTGAACGACCATCTCGCCCGGCTCGCCACCCGGCTCGACACGATACGCGAAGCCATCTCCACCGCCATTCAGGTGAATCTGGCGATGGTCGGCATCGAGGAATCGGAGATCACGAAAAAGCTGGCGGCCTGGGCCTCGATCTTCGCCGCCTCGACGGCGCTGGCCGGCATCTGGGGTATGAACTTCGAATTCATGCCGGAGCTGAGCTGGCGCTGGGGCTACCCGATGGCCATCGGTATCATCGCCACCGTGTCGGTCCTTCTGTTTCGCCGCTTCCGGCGCGCCGGCTGGCTCTGACAAGGTCGCTCAGAACCGGATCGGCAGCGCAACGCCGATCCGGAAATCCGGCGCGGCGCGCGTGACGCCGGCGCCGACCAGCACGTCGATCGCCGTCGATGGACTGAGTACGGCCGATGCACCGAGCTCGAGCAGGCCGACGCTCTCGTCGGTTCCCGGAACGGCCAGGCCGCCGATGCGCGCCCGCTCGAAGGTACGCAAGCTGAAGGCCGTGCGCAGCGACGTGGTAGGGCTGGTGGCCAGCGCGACCCCGAAGCGCAGCGCGTGCGAATTGCCGAGATCAACCTCGCCCACGCCCTTGCGGGCCGGACGCAGGTGGGTAAAGGCATAGCTACCAAAGAACACCAGCGGGTCGGTGCGCTTGAGCGCAGTCAGGCTCGCGCTGACGCCATCGAAGCCGCTGCCCAGCGCCACCGGCTGGCCGGCATCGAACAGCGTGTTGCGTCCGTTCGAGAACTGCCACGACAGCGTGCCGATCAGCGACGGAAGCGATCCCCGCTCCGTCAGCAATTGCCGCGAGGCGGCAACATAGGCATCACCCTCCCCATGGGCCCGGCTGACCGTGCCGCCGGATTCGCGGCGCTCCCAGACATACGGTACGCCGGCCTCGAGCTGCCAGCGCGCCGGCAGGCCGGCGCGGATCGCGAGGCCCGGACCGTAGGCATCGCGCCTCAGGCCATCAATGGCGAGGTGCGAGTAGACGAAGTTCGGCTCGACCTCGACGGTGCGCGCCGACAGCAGCAGCCCGCGCTCGCGCACCAGTGCGCGCTCCAGCGCGCGGTTGCTGTCGCCGTCCTCGTCCT
Organism: Burkholderiaceae bacterium; assembly: GCA_023653025.1. Lineage (GTDB taxonomy): Bacteria > Pseudomonadota > Gammaproteobacteria > Burkholderiales > Burkholderiaceae_D > Pernthalerella. Next base: position 13,401 of record JAMNXS010000019.1, on the reverse strand, counting down.
CGGGCGCAGCAGTGCGGGTGGGGGCCGGCACGCGGCGCGGCGTCAGTTCACGTTCGAGCGTGTCGATGCGCTGCCGCAGCTGCCGGACTTCGGCCTCCTTGTCGGCTAGCTGGCGGCGCAGCTGGTTCAGGTCCTGTGCATGGACGGACGCCGCCAGCAGGGACGCAATCACTACGGGAAGTCTGTTCATTGTTCTTTACCGGGCATCAGGGGTGCAAGAGGTTGCAGGCGGAAAGCGGTGCCGCTCCAGCTGCGGAGGAAGGCGGCATGCGTCATCCGGTAATTGCCGAAAGCCGGATCGCCGATGGCGACATGCGTGGCGCCCACCTCTCGGACGATCACGAAATGATCGAAGCCGCGCAGGCTGGCCGGCACGATGGCCGGCGCAAACGGCCGCAGATCGTCGAGCGACAGGCTGCCGTAGCCCTCGCCCGTAATGCCGATGCCGGCCAGGTAGCGCTTCATGTCGAGCAGCGAGAAGCCGCCGCGCGTGCGCACGCGCAGTTCGTCGGTCTGCCCCAACAGGGCGCGCGCGACCTGGCGCTCGGTCACTGGTCGTCGCCATTCGTAGGTGAGCAGGGTCGCCAGCGCCGCGGCGGCGCAGCTGTTGTCCCACTGCTGGAGAATCAGGTTTTCGGTGCGGTACTCCAGCAGCGACCGCACCGGCCGCTCTGCGCCGACCTCGATGCAGGCGAGCAGCAGGATCACGCCGCAGATCCCTCGCATCGGCATCGATCGTCCTCCCTCGCAGAGCGGCCGGTGCGTCACCATGGATCAGCGCCCGCTGGAAGTGGTGGGGTTGGTGTTGATCTTGTCGGCCACCGTCAGGTTGCCGCCAGCGATTTTCGACGCAGACGTGGCACCTCTGAGACTGCCCGCATTGGTGCCATCGGCCCCATTGCCCCAGCCATTATTTCCCTTCGTCGTTTCCGGCGGACAGTAGTGATAGTCGGTGCCGGCCACCACAAGGTCAAGCTGGGCATCCGTCATTCTCACCGGGGCCGCCAGCGATGGCAGCGAAACGAGCGCCGTCAGCGACAGCGCGACAACCGTGGCGGAAAATTTCATCCAATCCTCCTGTGAAAAAAAGCGCTCGATCAGCGCCTCACCATGATCCGTATCGCGTTGCTAGCGGCCTTGACGATGCGTAACTCTGCGGGCTCGCGAAAAAGCCGGCTTGCGCGCGGCCAAGTGCGCAGCGCACTGGACGAGCCAGGCTTGATCGCCGGCATGCGCCGGTGCAGGAATCAATGGCGGGCTGCCGTGTCGATGAAAGAACGGGCCGGCGCGGGATGGAAAGATGGAGACGACACACTGGTTTCTGCTGGTCGGCTTGCTGATGCTTGCACGCGGGCTGACCGCTTCCCTGATCGGCACGCTGCCGCTGACGGCGGCCATTGTCTACCTGCTCGCCGGCATCGCGCTGGGACCAAGCGGGCTGGATGTCTTCCATTTCGATCCGCTCGAGCAGGCGTCGGTGCTGGAAGTCGCCACTGAAGTCGCGGTGCTGATCTCCCTGTTCTCGGCCGGCGTGAAGATGCCGGTACCCGTCAGGCTGCCCCGCTGGCGACCGGCGCTGATGCTCGCCTGGGGCGGCATGCTGGTCAGCGTTTTGCTGGTGACGGCGTTCTCGGTGCTGGTGCTGGGCCTGCCCGTGGGCGCCGGCATCTTGCTGGGTGCGGTGCTCGCGCCCACCGATCCGGTGCTGGCGACCGACGTGCAGTCGCGCCACCCGGGCGACAACGACGAATTGCGCTTTACGCTCACGAGCGAAGCGGGAATGAATGACGGCACGGCCTTTCCTTTCGTCGTACTCGGCCTCGGCCTGCTGGGCCAGCACGAGATCGGTCCCTTCGGCCTGCGCTGGCTGCTGGTCGACGTGCTGTGGGCCACGCTGGCGGCGATCGCGATCGGCGTGCTGCTGGGGGCGCTGATGGCGCGCGCGGGCTGGGCCTTGCGCGGCCCGCAGACCAAGCATGAGGTGCTCGACGACTTCGTCGGACTCGGACTGATCGCCGTGGTCTACGGCCTGACGGTGACGGTTCTCGCCTGGGGATTCCTTGCCGTGTTTTTCGCCGGCGTGGGCTTGCGCCAGACCGAGCTTGCGCTGGCCCGCAAGGCCGGCATACGGCCTGAGCTGCTGAACGCCGATGTGGCCGAGCCGGCCGACCCGCAAGCCGCCGGCATCGAGTCGCCGGCCATCGTCAGCGCCGAGGCGCTGGTGTTCAAGGAGCATCTGGAGCGGCTGTCCGAATTGATGCTGGTGCTGCTGCTGGGCGGGATGATGCTGACGCATTACTGGAGCTGGTCGGCGCTGGCGCTGGCGGGCTTTCTGTTTTTCGTTGCGCGGCCCCTGAGCGTGCTCGCGTCGCTCGCGGGCACGGCCACCAGCTGGCGCATCCGCTGGATGTGCGGCTGGTTCGGCATCCGCGGCATCGGCTGCCTCTACTACCTGATGTACGCGATCAACCACGGCCTGCCCGAAGCATTGGCGCGCGACATGATCGCGCTGGTGCTGGTGACCGTCGTGCTGTCGATCCTCGTCCATGGCATGACGGTGAAGCCGATGCTGCGCAGGTTCTGGCGGCGGTCGCGCGAGCGGGAGGCAGGGGGAAACTGAACGGGCGGGCGGCAGGAGGTCTCGGCCGCAGGAACCGGGTCGTGGCGGCCTTGATTCATACGGCAGTAAGCCGTACAATAGGCCCCACAGGAGAACCCGCCATGCCCGCCCCTACTGCCCGACTCGAAGCCAGAATCAGCCCGGATCTGCATGCCCTGCTCAAGCGGGCAGCCGAACTGCAAGGGCGCACCGTGACCGACTTTGTGGTGACTACGGTACAGGATGCTGCACAAAAAGCAGTGAGACAAGCCGACATGCTCAAACTGTCGGTATCTGATCAGGAGTGTTTTGCCAAGGCATTGCTTGACCCGCCGGAGCCTGGCGCTGGTCTGAAGCGTGCTTTCAAGCGCCGCGCCAAATTGATCGCAGCCAAGTGACTGCCCCGAGGTTTCGCGTCGTCCCGCTTGGAGACGGATTCGATCGCTCGGATTTTCGCTGCGGGTCGCTCCCGCTCGACCACTACTTCCACCGCCAGGTCACGCAAGACATCCGGCGGCGCATCACTGCCTGCTTCGTTGCGCTCGATGCGGATGAGCGCATCGCCGGCTTTTATACCCTCGCCTCTACCAGCATTTTGCTGGGCGATTTGCCTGAGGAGGTCGCGAAAAAACTGCCGCGCTACCCGACGGTGCCGGCGGTGCGCATGGGTCGCTTAGCCGTCGATGAGCGTCACAAGGGCATCGGGCTGGGTGGCGCGTTGCTCGCGGATGCGCTGGCACGCATTGGCAAAGCCGAGATCGCCGCGTTTGCGATGCTGGTGGATGCAAAAGATGAAAGCGCCGCGGCCTTTTACCGACACCACGGCCTGATTGCGCTCCCCTCGTCGCCACTGACGCTGTTTCTGCCGATGGCCAGCATTCGTGGCTTCACCGTATAAATCATCGACCGTCCAGTGAACCGTATGCGCCCGATCCATCCCGGCGAAATCTTGCGGGAAGAATTTCTCATCCCGCTTGGCATGAGCGTTAATGCGCTGGCGATTGCACTCGCTGTCCCCGCCACTCGCATCCATGAAATAGTCAAGGAGCGACGCGGCATATCCCCCGACACTGCTGAGCGGCTTGCGCACTATTTCGGGGGCGACGCCACCTCATGGCTGAACCTGCAGATGGACTATGACCTCAAAACGCTGCCGACTCGCGCAGAGATCGAGCGCCGCGTCCAACGCCGCAGCGAACCGGCTCACGCCTGAAGCTCGGGCTCCACGCTGTCGCGCTGCCTGCAGTCTCGCCACGGCCTTCTCTTGAATGAGCACGAGTCCATCACCGATCACTGCTCGATGGCGATGGTGAGGGAGATCCACGAGGCGCTGGAGAAGATCAAGGATGAGGGAAGCAGCTGGAACAAGTCGCTGCAGACGCTGATCTTTGAGGCCCGGGAGAGGAGTGCCCAAAAAGTGTCCAAAAATTTGGAGAATTTGGAAAGGAAAACGGGTTAGTGCTTTTGACACTAACCCGTTGATTTCAAAGCAGTTTTACCTACTTGAATAGTGGCGCGGCCGGCAGGAATCGAACCCACGACCCCTTGGTTCGTAGCCAAGTACTCTATCCAGCTGAGCTACGGCCGCGACGAAGAAACAGGAGTATAGCCGAATCAACTCGGCACCGGCAACAAGTAATTTTGAAAACTTTTCGCGCCCTGCGAACGGCAGCGCAAGGCCAGAGGCCGCCGGCCGTCAAGGCTGGCGCTTCGGCGGGTACAGATCCTGCCCTGCCTCGTTGATCTGCTGGCGCAGCGCGCGGCGCTCTTCGGGGCTCAGCTTCGGCGGGCGCCGCTCGCCGTCGTCGTGACGGCGTCCGTCGCAATGCTCGTCGCGCCGGCCGCGCTCCTGCTCCGCCGGCGGGCCTTCCGGGCGCGAGCGACCGTGGCCCGGCGGCGGATCGGCGAGGGCCGATCCTGCAGCGGCGAGCAGCAGGCAGAGCGCGAAATTTCGGGTCAGGCGTTTCATCGGTCGGGGCAGCCGGGCACGCGGCATCGGTGCGTGCAATGTCTGCTAGTGTACGTTCATCAGATCGCCAGCATCGGCACCGGCAGGTCAAAGTTTGTAAAGCTTTGTAATCCGTCCGTGGCCGGCGCTTGGCAAATCGGTCAGCGAAGTTACCATACGAGCATGAACTCGACAAACGCCGCCAAGCCCGTCCCCTCGCGCCGCAGTCCGGGCACGCAAACGCGTCTGCTCGTCGTCGATGACGATGCGCGGCTGCGCGAACTGCTCAAGCGCTTCCTGACCGACAGCGGTTTCGCCGTGCATGCGGCCGCCAGCGCGGTCGAAATGAACCGCCTCTGGATACGCGAGCGCTATGACCTGCTGGTGCTCGACCTGATGCTGCCGGGCGAAGACGGAATGTCGATCTGCGCACGGCTGCGCAACGGCGGCGACCGCACGCCGATCATCATGCTGACGGCCAAGGGCGAAGATGCCGACCGCATTGCCGGCCTCGAATCCGGAGCGGACGACTACCTGCCCAAGCCCTTCAACCCGCGCGAACTGCTGGCCCGCATTTCGGCGGTGCTGCGGCGCGCCGTTCCCGACGACCCGCCGGGCGCGCCCTCCGACCATCCGGAAACCTATGTCTTCGGCGAGTTCAGTTTCGACCTCGAGAAACGCGCATTGACCAGAAACGGCCAGCCGGTCACCCTCACGACCGGAGAATTCTCGGTGCTGAAGGTGCTCGCGCGCCATGCGCGCCAGCCGCTGTCGCGCGAGAAGCTGATGGAACTGGCGCGCGGTCGCGAGTACGAGGTGTTCGACCGCAGCCTCGACGTCCAGATTTCGCGCCTGCGCAAGCTGATCGAGCCCGACCCGTCGGCACCGCGCTACATCCAGACGGTCTGGGGCCTGGGCTACGTATTCATCCCCGATGGCATCAAGGGCTGACGCAGCACCGGCGCAAAGGCTGCCGTGGCTGAAGAGCGGCCTGTTCTGGCGCACCTTCTTCCTGCTCGCCTTCCTGATCGCCGCCAGCATGGCCGCATGGGTGGCGAGCTTTCGCGTGGTCGAGCGCACGCCGCGCGGCGAGCAGATTGCCGCGCAGGTGGTATCGGTCGTCACCATCACGCGCGCTGCGCTGCTGCACTCGGCGCCGATGCTGCGGCGCGAACTGCTGTTCGATCTGGCGAGCACGCAAGGCATCCGCGTCTACCCGAAGGAGGTCGAGGATGACATCACGCCGCTGCCGGACAATGCGCTGATCCGGCTGGTGGCCGAGAACGTCCGCAAGCGCCTCGGCAACAATACCCAATTCGCCGGATCGGTGAACGAGATTCGCGGCTTCTGGGTCAGCTTTACCATCGACGATGACGATTACTGGCTGATGCTCGACCGCGAACGCATCGAGCGGGCCTCCGGCATCCAGTGGATCGGCTGGGCCGGCGTGACGCTGCTGCTGTCGCTCGTCGGCGCGGTGTTCATCAGCCGCCTGATCAACCAGCCGCTGGCGCGGCTGTCGGCGGCAGCACGCGCGATCGCACGCGGTAAGCCGCCGGCGCCGCTGCCCGAGCGCGGGCCGGCCGAAATCCGCGAGGCCAACCAGAGCTTCAACCAGATGGTGCATGACCTGCAGCAAGTCGAATCGGATCGCGCCGTGATCCTTGCCGGCATCTCGCACGACCTGCGCACGCCGATCGCCCGCATGCAACTCGAGGTCGAGATGGCCGGACTGGCGGACGACGCGCGACGCGGCATGCAATCGGACCTGGCGCAGATGGAAGCCATCATCGCGCAGTTCCTCGACTACGCGCGGCCGGCCGACCCACGCAGCCACGCGCGCTTCGACCTGTCGGCGCTGATGCGGCGCATGGCCGAGGATGCCGACCGCACGCCGAACCTGGACGTGCATGCGCGCATCGCCGACGGGCTCCATGCGAGTGGCAATCCGACCGAGATCGAGCGGCTGGTCGGCAACCTGATCGAGAACGCCCGCCGCTACGGCAGGACGGCCGGCAGCGACCGGGTCGAACTCGATATCGCCGCCTCAGGCGTCGATGGCGAGACCCTGATCGAAGTCGCCGACCGCGGCCCCGGACTGCCTGACGAGCAGATGCCGCACCTGCTGCGCCCGTTCACGCGCATGGACACGGCGCGCAGCCAGGCCAACGGCGCGGGACTGGGACTGGCGATTGTGGACCGGGTGGTGCAGAAGCACCACGGCAGGCTGGAAATGAAAAACCGCGAGGGGGGCGGGCTCGCGGTGAGGGTTTGGTTGAAGCGGGTGGGTTGAAGGCGGGAGATGGGTGGACATCTCGGCGGATTTCGCTGCGCTCTATCCGCCCTACGGAATGTCGATTGGCCGATCGAACAACTCTCGGCGGATTTCGCTGCGCTCTATCCGCCCTTTGGAATGTCGATTGGCCGATCGAACAGCTCTTGGCGGATTTCGCTGCGCTCTATCCGCCCTACGGAATGCTGCGAATTGTGACGGCAGCAGTGCAGTTGTAGGGCGGATAGAGCGCAGCGAAATCCGCCACGCCCTCTCAGATATCAGGAAAGATCCTTCAACAACGCCGCCAGCGTCTCCTGCGGCAGTTCCTCGACATGTACCGGATAGTTCGGATGGTCGCAGCCGACCATCATCTGCGCACCACCCTTGAGCGCGGCCTTCATGTCGGACGACAGCTCGAAGCGCACGAAGTGTACGGCCGAGGTCTTGTCTTCGGTTTCGCGGTCGAGGTCTTCGTCGGCAATCGCATACACGCGCGATTGGCCCTCGACCTGCACGAACAACCGATCCTCGATGCCGATCAGCTTCGCCAGTGCCGCCTTGCGGTCGGCCACGTGCTCGTACTCGATCAGCATTGTCGCCTTGAAGTTGCTGCCGTCGGGACACAGCGGGTTGTAGGCGTCGAGCTCGGACTGGATACCCTCTTCCTCAAAAATCTTTTCGATGCGCAGCATCTCCTGCACCTGGTAGCGCAGCGTCATTTCGTCTTCGAACAGCAGCGTCACGTGGTTGCCCAGATGGACGGTGCGATGCTTCTTGTGGTCGATCACCTGCTTGCGGAACTCGGCGCGCTTCTTCGAGTACACCTCGAGGCTCATCAGGCTGTCACGGGAAATGATCATGGGAACTCCTTCAGTCAAATGGCGTAGGCTTTGCGGAGCAGCGACAACGGGTGTGCCATCTCCGCCTTGTTCAGACCGTTTTCATCGATGCCTTGTGCGATGTGATGGCCGGCAAGCTGGCAGTCCGACGAGATGTAATCAGGCTCGTCGTTGGCCATGGCCTTAAACACCGGTTTGCCGATCTTCATCGACATGTTGTGATACTCCTTCTTCACGCCGTAGGTGCCGGCATGTCCCGAGCAGCGCTCGACGACGTTGAGCCGGGTATCCGGCACCAGTTGCAGAAGGTCGGCGGTCTTGCGGCCGACGTTCTGCACGCGCGAATGGCAGGGGATGTGATACGACACCTTGCCCAGCGGCTGTTTGAAATCCGTCTTCAGCAGGCCGTCGCGGTTGCGCGCGACGAGGTACTCGAACGGATCCCACATTGCCTCTTTCACCAGTTGCGTGTCGGCGCAATCGGGGAACATCAGCGGCAGTTCCTGCTTGAACATCAGCGTGCACGATGGAATCGGCGTCAAGATCGCATAGCCGTCCCTCGCCAGCTTCGCCAGGTGCGGAATGTTGACAGCCTTCTTCTCGGCCACGCCCTGCAGGTCGCCCTGCTCCAGCTTCGGCATGCCGCAGCAGGCTTCCTTCTCGACCATCACATACGGTATCCGATTGTGCTCGAGGATGGCGAGCAGGTCATGGCCGATGCCGGGTTCGTTGTAGTTGACGTAGCAGGTCGAGTAGATCGCCACCTTGCCGGGCGTGGTCGCGCCGTCCTTCACCGGATGCGGGCCCGACTGCGCGGCGCCCGAGCGGAATTTCGTCGTCGCGAACTCCGGCAGCCAGGCCTTTTTGTCGACACCGAGCACGTTCTCGACCACGGCGCGCGTGGCAGGCATCTTGTTGACTGCGTTGACGGCCTGCGTGACGATCGGAATGCCAGCGAACTTGCCAAGGCCGTCGGTATTCGACAGGAATTTGTCGCGCGCCGACACCTCGCCCTTCCTGAACTTGACCGCCTTCGCGCGCAGCATCAGGTGCGGGAAGTCGAGGTTCCATTCATGCGGCGGCGTGTACGGGCACTTCGTCATGTAGCAGAGGTCGCACAGGTAGCACTGGTCGACCACCTTCATGTAATCCTTCTTGTCGACGCCATCGACCTCCATCGTCTCCGATTCGTCGACCAGGTCGAACAGCGTCGGAAACGACGCACACAACGACACGCAGCGGCGGCAGCCGTGGCAGATGTCGTAGACGCGCTCGAGTTCCGCGTTCAGGGATTCTTCGTTATAGAAATCCTCGCTCAGCCAGTCGAGCGGATGACGGGTCGGCGCTTCCAGGTTGCCTTCACGTGACATACCGAGGGTCCTTGTATTGTTTTGTGGGGGAGGTGTTGTGCAAAGCGCTCCGCGCACCGGAGCGCATTGCGCAACCCTCTCCGCGAGGGAGAGGACTGCTTCAGGCGCCAGACTCAGTCAACCAGTGCGTCGAGGGCCTTCTGGTAGCGGTTCGCGTGCGAACGCTCGGCCTTGGCCAGGGTCTCGAACCAGTCGGCGATCTCGTCGAAGCCTTCGTCACGAGCGGTCTTGGCCATGCCCGGGTACATGTCGGTGTACTCGTGCGTTTCGCCGGCCACGGCGGCCATCAGGTTCTGGCGGGACGAGCCGATCGGCAGGCCGGTCGCCGGGTCGCCCACTTGCTCGAGGTACTCGAGATGGCCGTGTGCGTGGCCAGTTTCGCCCTCAGCGGTCGAGCGGAACAGTGCCGCGACGTCGTTTTGGCCTTCCACGTCGGCCTTGTTCGCGAAGTACAGGTAGCGGCGGTTAGCCATCGACTCGCCGGCAAACGCTTCCTTCAGGTTTGCCTCGGTCTTGGAGCCTTTCAGTTTCGACATTTGCATCTCCTTGTGAATTCAAATGAGGCCGACGCCGCTGAGTGCTGGCCTGCAGCGACAAACGACCGCGACTGAAAACCGACTGACCAGTCTAAGTTTCCGGATTCGAATTGTGGATGCGGAGAGTCGAAATCTCAAATTGGCTTAATCAATGCGATCGATTAATAAAAACAATGGAGATCGCAATATCGCTAGATGAGAACTATTATCACTTCGCGAGCAAGAGTGCCACGGCCTGCGCGGCGATGCCTTCCTCGCGGCCTTCCCAGCCGAGGCGCTCGTTGGTCTTGGCTTTCAGGTTGACCTGTTCCGGCGCGATGCCTAGGTCGGCGGCGATGTGCGCAATCATGCCGGGCAGGTGCGGCGCCATCTTCGGCGCCTGCGCAATGAGGGTGGCGTCGATATTGCCGACCGCATAGCCGGCAGCGGCCACGCGCCTGCCCGCCTCCCGCAGCAGCGCGCGCGAGTCCGCGCCCCTGAATGCCGGGTCGGTGTCCGGGAAGTGGCGGCCGATGTCGCCCAGCCCGGCGGCACCGAACAGGGCATCGGTAATCGCGTGCAGCAGCACGTCGGCGTCCGAGTGGCCGAGCAGGCCGGCGCGGTGCGGAATCATCACGCCGCCGATGATCAGCGGGCGGCCCGGCACCAGCGCGTGGCAGTCGTAGCCTTGTCCGATGCGAAATGGCGGCTGGGTCATACCCGTCCTTTCAGATGAAGTTCGGCGACCGGCAGGTCGTCCGGCAGGGTTACCTTGAAATTGCGCGGGCTGCCCTCGACCAGTTTCGGTTGCAGGCCGGCTGCCTCGATCGCGCTGGCCTCGTCGGTGATGGCAATACCGCTGCGCACCGCCTCGCGCAGCGCCGACAGCAGCGTGGCGTGGCGGAACATCTGCGGCGTCTGCGCCGCCCACAGGTGGTCGCGCGAGACCGTGCCGGCCACATGGCTGTGGCCATCGCTGCGCTTGATGGTGTCGACCACCGGCAAGGCGAGCAGACCGCCCACCGGATCGTCCTTCACGAAGGCGATCAGCTTGGCAATCAGTTCGACGGTCAGCCCCGGACGCGCGGCGTCGTGCACCAGCACCCAGTCGTCGGCCGCGACCCGGGGTCCGATCGCCTCGAGCCCGTTGGTCACCGACGCGGCACGCGTGTCGCCGCCGCAGCGCAGGACGGTGCAACGCTGCGGCAGCTCAAGGGCGTCGATGTAAGCATCGCCGGCGCTGACGACGATGTAGGTGTGTTCGATCTCCGGCGACGATGCAAAGGCATCCATCACGTGCCGGAGCATCGGCTTGCCGGCCAGCGATGCGTATTGCTTGGGAGTCTGGCTTCCCATGCGCGCGCCGATGCCGGCGGCCGGTATCAGGGCCAGGAAGCTCGGGAAGCTCGGGAAGCTCATCTCATCTATAATTTTGGTTTTTCCGACAATGCCATTGTAGCCTCACGCCCGCCCCGCGGGCTCCCCGCGAAGCCTGCCGCGGCCAGCCATGTCCTCCGACCCGTCTTACCTGAACCCTCCCAAACCCGGCCATCGATTCGTCCTGCCCGCGCTGCATGGCGCAGCCGAGGCACTGGTATTGGCGCGCGCTGCGCGCGTGCTGAAGGCCGAGCGGCGCATGCTGGTCGCGATCGTCGCCGATGCGCCGGCCGCGCAGCGGCTGCTGTCCGAGACCGCATGGTTCGGCAAGCAAGGCGGTGACGCCCTGCGCTGCCACTTGCTGCCCGACTGGGAAACCCTGCCCTACGACGCCTTCTCGCCGCACCAGGACCTGGTATCGGAGCGGCTGGCAACGCTGCACGGATTGCATAACGGCGAATGCGACCTGCTGCTGGTGCCGGCTACCACCGCGCTGCTTCGGATGGGGCCGCCGTCCTTCCTCGCCGCCTACACTTTCTTCTTCAAGCAGGGCGAGACGCTCGACGAAGCGAAGCTGAAGTCGCAGCTGACGCTGGCCGGCTACTCGCATGTCGGCCAGGTCATGTCGCCCGGCGAGTATTCGGTGCGCGGCGGCCTGATCGACCTGTTCCCAATGGGCTCGGTGCTGCCCTATCGCATCGACCTGTTCGGCGACAGCATCGAGAGCATCCGTACCTTCGACGTCGATACCCAGCGCTCGCTGTATCCGGTCAAGGAGGTGCGGCTGCTGCCGGGACGCGAGTTTCCGATGGACGAGACCGCGCGCGCGGCCTTTCGCAGCCGCTGGCGCGAGGTGTTCGAAGGCGACCCGTCGAAATCCAACATCTACCGCGACATCGGCAACGGGATCGCGTCAGCCGGCATCGAATATTATCTGCCGCTGTTCTTCGAGCAGACCGCGACCCTGTTCGACTACCTGCCCGACCACAGCGGCTTTGCGCTCGTCGGCGACATCGACGCTGCGATCCGTCGCTTCTGGAGCGATACTCGCTCCCGCTACCAGTTCCTGAAATCCGACCGCGAGCGTCCGCTGCTGCCGCCGGAGGACATTTTCCTGACCGACGAGGACTTCTTCGCGCTCGTCAAGCCGCATGGACGCTGGGTGCTGCAGGAAGCGCTCGCCGCTTCGGAGCTGTCGGCGCCGCTGCCTGACGTGGCCGTGAATCGCCGGCTCGACGATCCGCTGGCCAACCTGCGCTCCTACTTGCTGCAGACCGGCAAGCGCGTAATGATCTGCGCCGAATCGAGCGGACGGCGCGAAACCCTGCGCGAGTACTTCAACGAATACGCGCTGCCGCTGGCTGCCTGCGACAGCCTCGACGACTTCCTCGGTGGCAGCGACAAGCTGCTGCTGTGCGTGGCGCCCCTGCACGCGGGCGCGCAGTTGTCCGGCGAACTGGGCGAACTGGCCTTCATCACCGAGACCGAGCTCTATGCCGGCAGCGGCCGCCGCGCCGGGCGCAAGCGGCAGGAAGCGACAACGCAGGTCGATGCGATGGTGCGCGACCTGTCGGAACTGAAGATCGGCGACCCGGTGGTGCACGTCAACCACGGCATCGGCCGCTACCAGGGCCTCGTCAGCATGGACCTCGGCGAAGGCGAAACCGAGTTCCTGCATCTCGAGTACGCGAAAGAGACCAAACTCTATGTGCCGGTCTCGCAGCTGCACGTGATTTCGCGCTATTCGGGCGCCTCGCCGGACGACGCGCCGCTGCACGCGCTGGGCTCCGGACAGTGGGAGAAAGCCAAGCGCAGGGCCGCCGAGCAGATCCGTGATACCGCCGCCGAACTGCTGAACCTGTATGCGCGCCGCGCCGCGCGCCAGGGCCATTCATTCCAGTACTCCGCACATGACTACGAAGCCTTTGCCGACAGCTTCGGCTTCGAGGAAACGCCGGACCAGTCGGCCGCGATCAATGCGGTCATTCTCGACATGGTGTCCGGCCGCCCGATGGACCGCCTGATCTGCGGCGACGTCGGCTTCGGCAAGACCGAGGTCGCGCTGCGTGCCGCCTTTGTGGCGGTCATGGGCGGCAAGCAGGTCGCCATCCTCGCGCCCACCACGCTGCTGGCCGAGCAGCATGCGCAAACCTTTGCCGACCGCTTCGCCGACTGGCCGGTCAGGATCGCCGAACTGTCGCGCTTCCGCACCGGCAAGGAGGTCGCGCAGGCGCTCAAGGGAATGGCGGACGGCAAGATCGACATCGTCATCGGTACCCACAAGCTGCTGTCGTCGGACGTGAAGTTCGAGCGCCTTGGCCTGGTCATAATCGACGAAGAGCACCGCTTCGGCGTGCGCCAGAAAGAGGCACTGAAGGCCCTGCGCGCCGAAGTCGACGTGCTGACGCTGACCGCGACGCCGATCCCGCGCACGCTCGGGATGGCGCTCGAGGGCCTGCGCGACTTCTCGGTGATCGC
>JAMNXS010000018.1 GCA_023653025.1 Burkholderiaceae bacterium | reverse complement strand
TCGCGCTGGTTCAGGTCCTGCACGATGCCGAAGATTTCCTCGACGATCTGCGGCGCCAGTCCCATCGATGGCTCGTCGAGCAGGATCATCGACGGTTTGGCCATCAGCGCGCGGCCGATCGCGCACATCTGCTGCTCGCCGCCCGACGTGTAGCCGGCCTGCGAGCCGCGGCGCTGCTTCAGCCGCGGGAAGTAGTGGTACACCCGCTCCAGCTCGTTCCTCAGTTCGGTACGGCCGATTTTGCGCGTGTAGGCGCCGGTCAGCAGGTTTTCCTCGATCGTCAGGTGCCCGAAACAGTGCCGGCCCTCCATCACCTGCGACAGCCCGCGCCTGACCAGCTCGTTCGGTGTCAGCTGGTCGATGCGCTCGCCGTTGAATTCGACGCTGCCCTTGGTCACGTCGCCGCGCTCGCCGCGCAGCAGCGTCGAGATCGACTTCAGCGTCGTCGACTTGCCGGCGCCGTTGGCGCCCATCAGCGCCACGATCTTCCCGCGCGGGACGGACAGCGATACGCCCTTGAGGACGAGAATCACGTGGTCGTAGATGACTTCGATGTTGTTGACGGTGAGGATGGAGAGGGTCATGTTCTTCTGCTTATTTCATGCAAGCCGGCGTAATACCCTTTTCTTTCGCATACGCCGCTGACGATTCCTCCAGCAGCTTGCGCACCAGGGCCTTGTCGCCGGTGATCCAGGTCTTCGACAGCGCGACCCACTTCTTGCCGTCCCACTGCACGACCTTCACCGCGCCCGAGCCTTCATGGTCGTCGCACGAGGTCTTCACCGGCGGGAACATGTCCTCGACGCCGAGCGCCTTCTGCCGCGCGCGGTCGATGTTCAGGTTCTCGAGGCCCCAGCGCATCTGCTCGCCGGTCAGCACCTTGCCCTTCCCGTATTTCGCCTGGGCGGTGCGCATGGCCTCAATCATCATCACCGCCGCTGCAATGCCGCGCGTGTACATCACGTTACCGACGCGGTCGATTTCCTTCAGGTTGCCCTTGCCGGTCTTGTACAGCTTGGTGCGGATTTCCTCGAGCAGCGGAAACTCGCCGGGGGTGGTGAAGCTGATCGTCGAGAAGCCACGCGCCGCTTCGCCGGCCGGCTCGGTATCCTCTTCCGAACCCGCCCACCAGACGCCGAGGATCTTCTCGCGCGGGAAGCCGTTGCGCTGCGCGGTCTTCAGGCCGACGGCGCTCATCACGCCGAAGGTCCACATGATCACGTAATCCGGATTTTGCTGGCGGATCTGCAGCCATTGCGACTGCTGCTCGTTGCCCGGCGGGGTGATCGGTATCTTCACCAGTTCGAAGCCCCACTTCGCGGCCTCGGCTTCCAGCACCGGCAGCGGCTCCTTGCCGTAGGCGGAGTCGTGATAAAGATGGACGATCTTTTTGCCCTTGAGCTTGTCCATGCCGCCGGCGCGCTCGCCGAGGTACACCACCATCGCCGCCGCCTGGTTCCAGTAGGTGGTGATCAAGGGGAACACATACGGGAACACTTTACCGTTGGCCGCATCCGAGCGGCCGTAACCAAGCGTGGTCATCGGGATCTTGTCTTTGCCGACGCGGTCGAGGATACCGTAGGCGATGCCGGTAGACAGCGGCTCGACCAGTGCAGCGCCGCCGTTCTTGCCCTTCAGGCGCTCGTAGCACTCGACGCCGCGCGACGGGTTGTACTCGGTCTCGCATTCTTCCCACGTGAGCTTCACGCCATTAATGCCGCCGCTCATGTTCACCAGGTTCATGTAGTCGATCATGCCCCCGAAAAAGGAGGTGCCGTTCGAGCCGTAGGGCCCGACCCGGTAGGACAGCAGCGGCACGTACTGCTCCTGTGCCCACGCGAAGCTGGTTGCCGCCAGCAGCGCGGTGCCGACGAGCAGCGATTTGATCAGTTTCATGGCGTACCTCCTTCTTGTTTATCCGACATTTGTCTCTAGTGCGGGAATGGCCATAGGCGCAGTTTTTCCTTCGCGATCTGCCACAGCCGCGCCAGTCCGTGCGGCTCGACGATCAGGAAGAAAATGATCAGCGCACCGAACACCATCAGTTCGAGGTTCGAGGCGACCGCGGTGGAAATCTGCAGCACGTGGGCCAGGTTGTTCAATACGATTGGCAGCAGCACGATGAAGGCCGCGCCGAGAAAGGAGCCGAGCACCGAGCCGAGGCCGCCGATGATCACCATGAACAGGATGCGGAACGAGAGATCGAGGCTGTAGGCCTCCGGCTCGACCGTGCCGAGGTAGGCGTAGGCGTACAGCGCGCCGGCCACGCCGCAGTAGAACGAGCTCACGGCAAACGCGAGCAGCTTGGTGCGCATCAGGCGGATGCCGATCACTTCGGCGGCCACATCCATGTCGCGCACCGCCATCCAGCAGCGGCCGATGTTGGAGCGCACGAGGTTCTTCGCCGCCAGCGCCAGCACGCAGACGATGCCCAGCACCAGCAGGTATTTCAGCAAGGGCGTGTCGAACTGCAGGCCGAGAATCTCGATGCTCTGCGCCGTGATCACACCCGACGAGCTGTAATTCGTGAACCAGCGCACCTTGGTCAGGGCCCACACAACGAAAAACTGGGTGGCCAGCGTCGAAGCCGCCAGATAGAAACCGCGCACGCGCAGCGACGGCAGGCCGAACACGATGCCGACGGCCGCCGCGCACAGTCCGCCGAGGATGAACGCCACCAGCACCGGCATGCCGGGCACGCGCAGCACGAAGTTGTAGGCGCTGAACGCGCCGACGGCCATGAATGCCGCCGACCCCAGCGACAACTGGCCCGCGTAGCCGGTCAGGATGTTCTGGCCCAGCGCGGCCAGCGAAAAGATCAGGAACGGGATCAGGATCGCCGACAAGAGGTAGGGCGACGCGACCTGCGGCACCAGCAGGAAGGCGAAGGCGAGCAGCAGCAGGACCGCGATGCGGTCCTGGCGGATCGGAAAGATCTGGCCGTCGGCGACATAGGTCGATTTGTATTGTCCGGCTTCTCTGTACAGCATTGGTTATTCCTTCTTTATGGCGGGTTTCGCTGCGCTCTACCCGCCCTATGGTTCGATGACGAACAATCGGTGCTCCGGTAGGGCGGATAGAGCCGCAGGCGAAATCCGCCTCGCACATCGTGAACCTGACCATAGGGCGGGTAGAGCACAGCGAAACCCGCCGAATCCTGCCACCCGACCCTGCCAACCGATCCCACCGGCATGTCAAATCCTGCGAATGATCTTCTCTCCGAACAGCCCCTCCGGCCGCACCAGCAGGAACAGCAGCGCCAGCACGTACGGGAACCACCCCTCGATACCGCCGCCGACGAAGGGCCCGAGGTAGACCTCGGCCAGCTTCTCCGACGCGCCGATGATCAGGCCGCCGACGATGGCGCCCGGCACCGAGGTGAAGCCGCCAAGGATCAGCACCGGCAACGCCTTGAGCGCGACGAAGGTCAGTGAAAACTGCACGCCATTGCGCGCGCCCCACAGCAGGCCGGCAACCAGCGCGACAAACCCGGCCACGCCCCAGACGATGCCCCAGATCTGCTGCAGTGGAATGCCGACCGCGAGCGCCGCCTGATGGTCGTCGGCCACCGCGCGCAGCGCGCGCCCGACCTTGGTGCGCGAAAAAAACACGGCCAGCCCCGAGACCAGCAGCGCGCAGATGCCGGCGGCGGTCACGTCGAACTTCGACACCAGCAGGTTGAAGTTGGTCATCACGGACTCGATCGGCACATCCTCGATGCCGAGGTCGAGCCGCTTGACGCTTGAGCCCCAGAGCAGCTGCGCCAGCCCTTCGATGAAGAAGGTCAGGCCGATGGTGGCCATGAATAGCGAGATTTCCGGCTGGTTCACCAGCGGCCGCAGCACGACCCGCTCGATTGCGAGGCCCAGCACCCACATCACGGCCATCGTGGCCGCGATCGCGACCCACAGCGGCCAGCCGAATTCCGTCAGCGAGACGCAGGTCAGGGCGGCGAAGAACAGCATCGCGCCCTGCGCGAAATTGAACACGCCGGAGGCCTTGTAGATCAGTACGAAGCCCAGCGCCACCAGCGCATACATCACGCCCGAGAGCAGACCGCCGATCAGGACTTCGAGGAAAAAGTTCAAGTTCAATGCGCCACCCCCAGATAAGCATTGATCACGTCCTGGTTGCCGCGCACCTCGTCCGGCGTGCCGTCGCCGATCTTCTTGCCGTAGTCGAGCACGACCACGCGATCCGAAATGTCCATCACCACCTCCATGTCATGCTCGATCAGCACGATGGTGGTGCCGAACTGCTCATTGACGTCGAGGATGAAGCGACACATGTCCTGCTTTTCCTCGACATTCATGCCCGCCATCGGCTCGTCGAGCAGCAGGATCTGCGGCTCGGCGGCCAGCGCGCGGCCGAGCTCGACCCGCTTCTGCAGCCCGTAGGGCAGGCGGCCGACCGGCGTCTTGCGGATGTGCTGGATCTCGAGGAAATCGATCACCTCCTCCACCTTCCGGCGGTGCGCGATTTCCTCGCGCCGCGCGGGTCCCGCATACAGCGCCTGCAGCAGGAAGTTCGACCGCATCTTCAGGTTGCGGCCGGTCATGATGTTGTCGAGCACCGTCATGCCCTTGAACAGCGCAATGTTCTGGAAGGTGCGCGCGATGCCGCTCTCGGCTGCGGCGAAGGTGTTCATACCGCGTCGGTGCTCGCCGCGATAGATGATCTCGCCCTGCTGCGGGCGATAGACACCGTTTATCACGTTCAGCATCGAACTCTTGCCGGCGCCGTTTGGCCCGATGATGGCGCGTATCTCGTGCTGGCGCACGTCGAAGGAAATATCGGTCAGCGCCTTCACGCCGCCGAAGGCCAGCGAGATGTGGCGCAGGTCGAGGATCACGTCGCCGATGCGGCGGCCGCCGTTTGCTGTGTCGTTCATCATGCCGCCTTGCGCGCGTCAGCCGCGGGCGTCGCGCTGTCGAAAGTCTTCACGTCGCGGATCGCGAGATCGGCCGAAATCACGCCCTGCCGGCCATCCTCGAACTTGACCTGCGTCTCGATCGCCTGGCGCTCCCTGCCCGCGTACAGCGCGTCGATCAGCACTGCGTATTTCTCGGCGATGAAGCGCCGCCGCACCTTGCGCGTGCGGGTCAGTTCGTCGTCGTCCGGATCCAGTTCCTTGTGCAGCACCAGGAAGCGGTGGATCTGCGAGTTCGACAGCAGCGCGTCGTGCGCGAGGTCGGCATTGACCTTTTCCACGCACTCGGCGATCAGGTCGTAGACGGCCGACTGGCCGGCCAGGTCGGTGTAGCCGCTGTAGGGCAAGTTACGGCGCTCGGCCCAGTTGCCGACGGCGTCCATGTCGATGTTGATGAAGGCGTTGCAGGTCGCGCGTCCGTCGCCGAAGGCCACGGCCTCCTTGATGAAGGGGAAAAACTTCAGCTTGTTCTCGATGTACTTCGGCGCGAACATCGTGCCGTCGGCCATTCGGCCAACATCCTTCGCGCGGTCGATGATTTTCAGGTGGCCATCGGCATCGAAGAAGCCGGCATCGCCGGTATGGAAGTAGCCGTCGGCGTCGATCGCCTCGGCCGTTTCCTCGGGCCGGCGGTAGTAGCCGGCCATCAGGCCCGGCGAGCGCACCAGCACCTCGCCACTGTCGGAGATCTTTACCTCGACGCCTTTCATCGGCTGGCCGACGGTATCGAGCTTGACATCGCCCGAGCGCTGCATGCAGACGGTGACGCAGGTCTCGGTCATGCCGTAGAGCTGCTTGAGGTTGATGCCGATGGAGCGATAGAAATCGAACAGGTCGGGCCCGATCGCCTCGCCGCCGGTGTAAGCGACACGGATGCGCGAGAGGCCGAGCACGTTTTTCAGCGGGCCGTAGACCAGCACTTCGCCGATGCCATACAGCAGCCGGTCCGTCAGCGGTACCGGCCTGCCCTCGAGCAGGCGCAGTCCGGCACGGCGCGCGACCTTCATGAAGTAGTGGAACATCGCGCGCTTGATCGCGCCGGCATCCTCGATGCGGATCATCACCTGCGTGAGCGTGCTCTCGTAGGTGCGCGGCGGCCCGAAATAATAGGTCGGGCCGATTTCGCGCAGATCGCTGCCGACAGTCGCCGGCGATTCCGGGCAGTTCAGGCAGAAGCCGACGATGTTCGACAGCGCATACGAGTACAGGAAGTCGCCGACCCAGGCCAGCGGCAGGTAGCAGAGTACGTCGTCATCGGCGCTCAGGCGGTCGAATTCGGCCAGTGTGTGGCCGGTCGTGATCAGCGCGCGGTACGAATGGCAGACACCCTTGGGCTTGCCGGTGGTGCCCGACGTGTACAGGATCACCGCCACGTCGTCCGGGTTACCGGCCTCCGCTTCGCGCAAGAAGAATTCCGGATGGTCGGCGTCGTGCGTGCGGCCCAGCGCCTGCACGCTGTCGAAAGAGTGCAGGCCCGGCTGAGCGTAGTTGCGCAGCCCGCGCGGGTCGTCGAAGATGATGTGCGACAGCCCCGGCACGCCGGCGCGCGCCTCGAGCAGCTTGTCCACCTGCTCCTGGTCCTCGACCACCGCGAAGTCGATGCCCGCGTTCTCCAGCACGTAGGCCATGTCGGCCGCCGGCGCATCCTGGTAAAGCGGCACGGCCACGCCGCCCAGGCTCTGGGCGGCCGCCATCGCCATGTACAGCCGGGGACGGTTGTCGCCGACGACGGCAAGGTTCATGCCGCGCCGAAAGCCGAGCGCCGCCAGCCCGCAGGCGAACCGGCGCACTTCGTCGGCCGCCTGCGCCCAGGTCGTGGTCTGCCAGATGCCGAGATCCTTTTCGCGGAAAGCCGGGCGTGCCGGCCCGCTGCGGGCGTGCGCCAGCAGCAGCTTGGGGAAGGTGTCGGCCGGCCGTTTGTGTGTCTCCACCATGGTCGTCCATTAATTATTGTGGCCGGAGGTCTTGGCCCCCGATTTTTCATGCAATCATAGCGGGGTCACGGATTTCCGTTTGTCATCCGGCGGACAATTGCCGCATTTTTAATTTTTCGCCGCAGCATGGGATGAGCGTCATCAACAAGCCTTCATTGTCGGAATCACTGGCCCGTACCCGGTGGGCCGGCACGCTCACCGCGGAGCAAATGGCGCGCGTCGAGCGCGAGACGTTCGAACGCTGCTTCGAGGCCGGCAGCATCATCTGCCACAAGGGAGATCCGGTCGACTACTGGATGGGCGTGACCGAGGGGCTGCTGAAGATGAGCAGCGTCTCGCCGCAGGGCAAAGCCGTGACCTTCACCGGCATGCTGGCCGGTGGCTGGTTTGGCGAGGGTTCGCTGCTCAAGACCGAGGGGCGGCTGTACGACGTGGTGGCGCTGCGCGACAGCCATGTGGCCTTCATGCCGCGCGCCACCTTCACCTGGCTGCTCGACAACAGCATCGCCTTCAACCGCTTCCTGCTGCGGCAGATCAATGCGCGGCTCGGCCTGTTCATTTCGCTGGTCGAAGTCGATCGCAGCCTCGATGCCGACGCCCGCGTCGCGCGCTGCATCGCGTCGCTGTTCAACCCCGACCTCAACCCGGCCGGCGGCCCGCAGCTGCAGATCTCGCAGGAAGAGATTGGCTACCTGTGCAGCGTCTCCCGCCAGCGCGCCAACCAGGCGTTGCAGGTGCTCGAGCGGGCGGGGTTGCTGAAGCTCGACTATGGCGGGCTGACGGTGCTCGACCTCGACGGATTGCGAGCGTTTTGAGAATGGCGGATTTCGCTGCGCTCTATCCGCCCTACGATGTCCGATGGTCTTCGTTCTTGCCTTAGGGCTGATGGGGCGCAGCGAGATCCGCCAATACCCGCCGCCACCCTCTCGTCCTGCCGCGCTCCTCGCTGCCCGTCCCTTGCGCTTCTGCAACCCGCGGAACCCTTCCCGTTGATACACGGTCAATCGACTTGATCCTGCGGCACCCCGGTGCCGTGCCTTGTCCACCCCGCGCCGGCTGCCTGCCGCCGGCGCCCGACCGGCTGGCCGATGCGTCCGTTCCAGTTATCGCTGCGCTTCATCGTCCCGCTGGCGCTGGTGCTGGCCGCTTTCGCGCTGATGTTGCTGCCGCTGGTCGACGACCTCGCCAAGCGCTGGTTCCTGCGCGACCTCGATGCCCGCTCGCAGATGATGGCCGCCGCGCTGCGCGAGCCGATGGTGGATCTGGTCACGCTGCAGGACAATGAAAGCATCCAGACTCTGTTCGACCGCAGCGTGCAGGAGGCGCACGTTCGCGCGATTGCCTTCTGCGACATGTCGGGCCGCCTGCTTTATCACAGCAGCGGCTTTCCGCCCGGGCTGGGCTGCCAGGGCCGGGCGCCGGGTGAGCTGCAGGTCAGCGAGAGCCCGCTCGACCAGGACGGAATTACGCTCGGCAAGCTGGTGCTGGCGCAGGACACCCGCTTCATCGCACGCCGCATCGACGAATTCCGTAACACCCTGATCGCCGTCTTCCTGATGATGTTCATCGCCATCTCGGCGCTCGGCACGTGGATGGCCCACTCGAGCTGGCAGGGCTGGGTGCAGTCGCTCAAGAGCCTGATGCGGCGCGAGTCGGTCGCGCAGGGCGCGGTCAGTGCGCCACCCGAGTTCAGGCCGCTGGTCGGCGACCTGCGCGCGATGCTGCACGAGATGAATCTCGAGCGCCGCACGCAGCAGAACTCGCCGCAGGCATGGACGCCGGACAAGCTGCGCTCGCTGCTGCATGACGAGCTGGCCGGCGACCAGGTGCTGGTGGTCTCGAACCGCGAGCCCTACATCCATGAACAGGGAGAGCAGGGCATCGTCGTGCGCCGGCCGGCGAGTGGCCTCGTGACCGCGGTCGAGCCGGTGATGCGCGCCTGCTCCGGCACCTGGATCGCGCACGGCAGCGGCTCGGCCGACCGCGTGACTGTCGATGCCAACGACCGCGTGCAGGTTCCGCCGAAACGTCCCGCCTACACGCTGCGCCGGGTCTGGCTCGCCGACGAGGAGGAGCAGGGCTACTACTATGGCTTCGCCAACGAGGGGCTGTGGCCGCTGTGCCATATGGCCCATGTGCGGCCGGTGTTCCGCACCTCGGACTGGGAGCACTACGTCACCGTCAACCAGCGCTTCGCCGACGCCGTCGTCGCCGAGGCGCGCAGCGACGATCCGGTCGTGCTGGTGCAGGATTACCATTTCGCGCTGCTGCCGCGCATGGTGCGCGACAAGCTGCCGAAGGCCACGATCATCATGTTCTGGCACATACCGTGGCCGAACCCGGAGTCCTTCGGCATCTGCCCGTGGCGCGAGGAACTGCTCGAGGGCCTGCTGGGCAACACCCTGCTCGGCTTCCACACGCCTTTCCATTGCAAGAACTTCCTCGAGACGGTCGACCGCTACCTCGAGACCCGCATCGAGCATGAGGCCTCGACCATCTCTTACGGCGGCGAGCTGACCCAGGTCGAGCCCTATCCGATCTCGATCGCCTGGCCGGAGCCGGAGGCCCCGCTCGACGTGGTGCGCTGCCGGCGCGAGCTGCGCGATGAACTCAAGCTGCCGGCCGGGCACCAGCTGGCGCTGGGCGTCGACCGGCTTGACTACACGAAAGGCATCGTCGAGCGCTTCCAGGCCGTCGCCCGCCTGCTCGACACGCATCCCGAGCTGGCCGGCCGGTTCTCGCTGATGCAGGTGGCCGCGCCCAGCCGCTCGTCGCTCGACGAATACCAGAGCCTCGAGGCCCGCGTGCGCAAGCTGGCGCTGGAGATCAACCAGCGCCACGGTGGCCGCGGCGCGCCGCCCATCCTGCTGCGCATCGAGCATTTCGACGAAGACCGGCTGGCGCGCTGCTACCGCGCGGCCGATGTCTGCATGGTGACCAGCCTGCATGACGGCATGAACCTCGTCGCCAAGGAATTCATCGCCGCGCGCGACGACGAGCTGGGCGTGCTGATCCTGTCGCAATTCACCGGCGCCGCGCGCGAACTGCTTGAAGCGCTGATCATCAATCCGTATCACATCGAGCAGGGCGCGCAGGCGCTGTATCGCGCGCTGACCATGCCGGAAGCCGAGCAGCGCGAGCGGATGCGCAGCATGCGCAGCCTGGTCCGCGACTTCAACGTCTACCGCTGGGCCGGCCTGATGCTGCTCGATGCCGCCCGCCTGCGCCGCCGCCAGCGCGTGACGGAGAAGATTTCCTCGCACAGCAGGCAGGGCCTGCGGCGAGCGTCATGACGGATCTGCTGGGGGCGGAGGGCATGCGGGTGCTGCGCGAATTCAGCGCCCGCATGCCGCTGTGCCTGTTCGATTTCGATGGCACGCTCGCGCCGCTGGCCCCGGATCCGGCCGGCGTCTTGCTGCCCCACGCGGTGCAGCTGCGGTTGCAGGCGCTGCAGGCGCGCGTGCCGGTCGGCATCGTCACCGGGCGCTCGCTGGCCGATTTGCGCCCGCGGCTCGAGTTCCGAACCGACTACCTGATCGGTAACCACGGCCTCGAGGGCCTGCCGGGCGAGCGTAGGATGCATGCGGCGCTGGTCGCGGCCTGCGAGCGCTGGCGCGCCTTGCTGGCGCCGCGCCTGCCCGCCATCGATCCGGGCATCTGGCTGGAGGACAAGCAATTGTCGCTGTCGATCCACTACCTGCACGCACGCGACCCGGACGCCGTCGAATCCGCGCTCTCGGCGCTGTTCGCGCAGCTGTCGCCGGCGCCGCGCATCATTCCCGGCAAATCCGTCTTCAGCCTGCTGCCGCCCGGGCGCGGCGACAAAGGAGAAGCCGTGCTGCAGTTGCTGCGCGCGACAAGCGCCGGCGGCGCGCTGTATGTCGGCGATGACATCACCGACGAAGACGTGTTCCGGCTGCGCCATCCGGATATCCTGTCGGTGCGCGTCGAGCCGTCCGCAGCCAGCGCCGCTCCGTGGTTCGTCGCCGACCACGCGGCCATGCTGCCGCTGCTCGACCGGCTGCTCGACTGCCTGCCGGTGCAGTCGCGCCCGGGCGGCCATGCGGGCGGCGCGGCATGAGCCATCTCGACCTCGGACTGGTCGGCAATTCCCGCACCAGCGCGCTGATCGACAAGGAGGCCCGCATCGTCTGGTGGTGCTATCCGCATTTCGACAGCAACCCGCTGTGCTGCAGCCTGCTGCGCTCGGAAGAGAGCAAGGGGGCGGACGGTGCCTTCGGCTTCATCGACCTGCTGTTCGACGGCAGTCGCACGGTGCGGCAAGCCTACCAGCGCAACTCCGCGATTCTGCTGACGCGGCTGCAGGACGCGGCCGGGAACGTGATCGAGGTCACCGATTTCTCGCCGCGCTTTTATCTGCACGGCCGCATGTTCGCGCCGGCCATGCTGGTGCGCGTGATCCGGCGCTTGGCTGGCCGGCCGCGGATCGGGCTGCGCGTGCGGCCCGCGATCAATTACGGACAGGCGCGCGCCGCCACCCGCTGCGGCGCGCACCATGTTACCTATTACGGCGGCGCGCAATCGATGCGCCTGACGACCGATGCCTCGATCACGGCCCTGACCGAGGAAAGGCTGTTCTTCCTGCACGACAGCGTGACGCTGCTGATGGGCCCGGACGAAACCGTCGATGGCGCGCCGCGCGAACTGGGGCGCAGCTTCTACGAAGCGACTGCAGCCTACTGGCACCGCTGGGTGCGCAACCTGGCGATACCGTTCGAGTGGCAGGATGTGGTGATCCGCTCGGCCATCACCCTGAAGCTGAATGCCTTCGACGATACCGGCGCGATCGTCGCCGCCGTCACGACCTCGATACCGGAGTCGCCCGATAGCGGCCGCAACTGGGACTACCGCTACTGCTGGCTGCGCGATGCGTATTTCGTGGTCAATGCGCTCAATTCGCTGGGTGTGACGGCCACCATGCAGCACTATCTCGAGTACATCCTCAACATCATCGCCGACTCGCGCGACATGCCGCTGCAGCCCGTCTACGGTATACGCCGCGAGACCACGCTCGACGAGTGGATCGCGCCGGGGCTCGACGGCTACCGCGGCATGGGCCCGGTGCGGGTCGGCAATCTCGCTTACAGCCAGGTGCAGAACGACGTCTTTGGCGCCGCCATCCTCGCCAGCACGCATGCTTTTTTCGATACCCGGCTCGAGCGGCCAGCCGGACGGCAGATGTTCGCCGACCTCGAGCGCCTCGGCGAGCAGGCGATACGCTGCGCGCTGCAGCCGGATGCCGGCATCTGGGAATTGCGCGGCGCGCGGCGCGTGCATACCTTCTCGGTGCTGATGTGCTGGGCGGCCTGCGACCGCCTTGCCGCCATCGCGCGGCGGCTGAAACTGCCGCACCGCGCACGCCGCTGGTCGGACGAGGCCGCGCACCTGCACGCGGCCATCATCGACGGGGCATGGAATCCGGCACTGGGCAGCTTAGTCTCCACCTTCGGCGGCGACCGGCTCGACGCCAGCCTGCTGCTGATCGGCGAGTTCCAGTTCCTGCCGGCCGACGACCCGCGCTTCATCGGCACGCTGCGCGCCGTCGAGCGCTTCCTGCAGCGCGGCGATTTCCTGATCCGCTACAACGAAGCCGACGACTTCGGCCAGCCGGATGCCGCATTCACCGTCTGCACGCTGTGGTGGATACTTGCGCTGGCGCGTACCGGCGAGCGCGAACGTGCGCGCGAGCTGTTCGAGCGCGTGCTGTCGCGCCGCAACCACCTCGGCCTGCTGTCCGAAGACGTCTCGCTCGACGGCCGCGAAATGTGGGGCAATTTCCCGCAGACCTACAGCATGGTCGGGCTCATTCAGTGTGCGTCGCGGCTGTCCATTCCGTGGGACGAGGCGTACTGAGCCAAGCGGCCATTACCGAGCGGCTTTTACGTTCTTCGCTGTTTATCCCGAAGCCTGCAGCTGTAGTGCGTCAGCTTTGCGCAACAGACCTGCTTTCCCGGTTTTGATCGGCATCCAGACTCGCGCCCGTCCTTCTGGACAGGGGCCGGCCATTGGTCGGCAGGTGTCTTTACTACTGATCAGGAAAGCAAATGAAGAAAAATGTTCTGGCGGCGCTTGTTGCCGTGGCGCTGCTGTCGTCCGCCGCGGCGCAGGCTGAAAATACGCACTTCAGCGTTGGTGCAGGTCGATCCGAGTACAAGATGGACGGTGAATCTGAGAACAAGACTGCGATATCGCTGGCGTTTGGCCAGTCGCTCGGGGAAAACTTCGGCTATGAAATTGGTTATCTTAATTTCGGAGAATTGAGCGAGCAGGGAGAAGATTTCGGCGTTCCTTACACGGCGAAATTCCGCGCTCAGTCCGTGTACGCTGCAGCAGTTGGAACATTGCCTGTCAGCGAATCTTTCTCGCTGTTCGGCAAACTTGGCGTATCGGCAAACTACGTCAAAGGCTCGGCCACCGCCTCCGATGGCATCACGACGGTGACCGACAGCGAATCGGACACCAAACTGGGCCCGATGCTGGGTCTGGGCTTGGCCTACAATTTCACGAAGCAGATCGCTGCCACCCTCGAGTACCGCTACTTCCACGAGCTCACGGATGAAGACCTGAAAGCCAGCGCGCTGACGGCAGGCATCCGCTACCACTTTTAAGCATGAAGACGGCCGGTATTGTGCCGGCCGTTTCGCATCAGAGGGCTGCAGCGATGAACTGCAGCCCTTTTCATTCGACGCCTTTCAATGCAGCCATGGCTTCAACACGACCTTGATGCATCCATCCTGCTTGTCGCGAAACATCCGGTAGGCCTCGGGTGCGTCGTCGAGCCGCATCCGGTGCGTGATTAGCCGCTCCGGATCGAAGTCGCCATTGCGGATCCGTTCCAGTAACGGCTGCATGTAGCGCTGCACGTGGGTCTGGCCCGTCTTCAGCGTCAGCGAGCGGTTCATGAACGAGCCTACCGGAAGCTTGTCGGCGAGGCCGCCGTAGACGCCCGGTACCGATACCGTGCCGCCGTTGCGGCAGGAACGCAGGACTTCGCGCAATACCATCGGCCGGTCGGTTTCGAGCCGCATCATTTGCTTGATGCGGTCATAGGTGGCCATCATCCCGCTGCCATGCGCCTCCATGCCGACGGCGTCGATGCAGGAGTCGGGGCCGCGGCCGCCGGTCATCTCGCGCAGCGCCTCCGAGACATCAACCCGTTCATAGTCGAGCGTTTCGGCGCGCGACCAGTCGCTGGCCATCTGCAGGCGTTCGGGGAAGCGGTCGATCGCGATCACGCGCTCCGCGCCCAGCAGCCATGCGCTCTGGATCGCAAACTGTCCGACCGGTCCGCAGCCCCAGACGGCGACGGTATCGCCGCGCCGGATGTTGCAGTTCTCGGCCGCCATCCAGCCGGTCGGCAGCACGTCGGAAAGAAACAGCACCTTGTCGTCGTCGAGGTCGTCGTCGATGCGGATCGGGCCGGTATCGGCATACGGCACTCTGGCATACTGCGCCTGCCCGCCGGCGTAGCCGCCGGTCAGATGCGAGTAGCCGAAGATGCCGGCCGGCGAGTGGCCCCACATCTTCTCGGCCATCCAGGCATTCGGGTTCGAGTTCTCGCACAGCGAGTGCTCATGCTGCTCGCAGAAGAAGCAGTTGCCGCAGGCGATGGTGAACGGCACCACCACGCGGTCGCCGGCCTTCAGGTTCTTCACGCCAGGGCCGACCTCGACCACCTCGCCCATGAACTCGTGCCCGAGAATGTCGCCGGCCTCCATCGTCGGCACATAGCCGTCGTACAGGTGCAGGTCGGAGCCGCAGATCGCGCTCGACGTAATCTTCACGATCGCGTCGCGCGGATTCAGCAGGCGCGGATCGGGTACGCTCTCGACCCGCATGTCGTTCTTGCCGTGCCAGACATTTGCCTTCATCCCGGTAACCCCTTGTGAACGATACGGCCGACCAGGCTGCGCTGCCCGGACGGCTGCCCTGTCGTGGTCGGTATCTCGCCCGTCTCGATCAGCTGCTTGAAGCGGCGCAGGTCTTCCTCGATCTGCTGCGACGGTTCCTCGCCGAACAGCTTCGCCATCTGCGCGCCGGCCTTGCCCAGCGGCGCGCGATAAGCGAGATCTACCTGCACGCGCGTGCCGCGTCCGCCAATACCCGGGGAGAAGCGCACCACGCCGGAATGTTCGATACCGGCGCCCTCGAGCGTGCGCCAGCCCAGCTGCTGCGACGGCACGTCGCTCGATAGCTCCGCGTTCCACTCCACGTGCCGGCCGAGCGGCGCGCGCACTTTCCAGTGCGAGCGGGTCGCGTCGATGGTCTGCACCTCGTCCACATGCTGCATGAAGCTGGGGAAGTTCTCGAAATTGCGCCAGAAGCGATAGCACTCGTCCGGCGTGCGATTGATGTTGAGCGACTTGCGCACCCGGATCGCGCCCGGCTCCTCGCGCCGTCCGGCGCGCGCCATGCGCTGGTTGTCGTAGGCAGCCAGCAGGTCGAGTACGGTAATGCCCGCCACCAGCGCCGAGGCCAGCGCCACGCGGTTGTCGCGCGAGCGCCTTCCGGCAGCGGCCAGCAGCCCCAGGTCCATCGCATCGCCGGCGACGCGCGACCAGAGCCAGCCCGGCTTGTGCGGCCGCAGCAGGATGCCGGCGCCGGTCGCCAGTTCGCGCAGTCCTATCGCGCGCAGCGTGCGCGTGCGGCCGGGCAGCCCGGCCGAGCTTGCCATGCGGCGCGGCATCAGCAGGCTCGCCAGGCCCAGCCCGACACCCAGCCAGCCGAGCGCCATGCCGAGACCGGCGGCGGCCGTTGGTCGCGTCACCAGCGCACCTCGTTCAAATACAGCATCGCGCATTCCGTTCTCCCGGCGTCAAGATCCGGATTAGGCCGCCCGCGTTTCCACCGAGTTCCCGGACCCGCCGCAGCGCTTGCCGCCGACAGACGCAGATCAAGCGCGCACGTCAGGGCGGCAGCCCGAGGTTCGGCGTGGATAAGCCGGTATCGGGGTGGTATGCTGGGCCGGTGAAGATTTCGCCGCGTTAACGACCGGTATTCCAGCGCATGTCCAGCACGCCTCCTTCGCAGCCTTTCGGCAAGCCGGTTTCCGGCTGGCGGGAGAGCCTCTACACCATCATCTTCGAGGCCGATACGCGTGCCGGCCGGATGTTCGACCTCGGGCTGATCGCCGTGATCGTGGTCAGCGTCATCGTCGTCGTGCTCGACAGCGTCGGTTCGGTCGCGCAGCGCTACGGCACGGTATTCAACTGGTTTGAGTGGAGCTTCACGCTGCTGTTCACTGCCGAATACCTGCTGCGCCTGTCCTGCGTCCGGCATCCGATGCGCTATGCGACCAGCCTGTTCGGCATCATCGACCTGCTGGCGGTGCTGCCGACCTATGTCGCGATATTTTTCCCGGACGCTTACGCGCTGGTCGATGTGCGCGTGCTGCGGCTGCTGCGCGTGTTCCGCGTTCTGAAGCTGATGCCTTACGTGAACGAATACGGGGTGCTGCTGGCCGCGCTGGCCGCGTCACGCCGCAAGATCCTCGTGTTCCTGTCGTTCGTGCTGCTGGTCGTGCTGCTGCTGGGCACGACGATGTACGTGGTCGAGGGCCCGGACAACGGCTTCACCAGCATACCGACGGCCGTCTACTGGGCAATCACGGCAGTGACGACAGTCGGCTTCGGCGACATCGTGCCCAAGACCGACATCGGTCGCGCGATCGCTTCGGTGATGATGCTGATCGGCTGGGGGACGCTGGCGGTACCGACCGGCATCATCAGCGCGGAACTGACGGCGCGCCGCGTTCCCGCGCCGACCACGCGCACCTGCCCGAACTGTCTCGAAGAGGGTCTCGGGGGAGGGGACAGATTCTGTCGGCGCTGCGGAGAGCAGTTGCCGGTGTGGCGGCATGATGTTTAGCGGGGGGTGATGACGGAGTGATGGCGGATTTCGCTGCGCTCTATCCGCCCTACGGCAAGCTCGCTGATGTAGTAGACCCGTAGGGCAGATAGAGCGCAGCGAAATCCGCCAATCACATCCCGGCAAACGTCAAATCTGTCGCTGCAACGACGCAAACCCCTCGCTGCGCCGCACGCTGCCATCCTTCGCGATGCACAGCACATCCACCCCCGGCAGCGCCCGCGCCAGCCGCAGCGACCGCTCCGTCCCCATCACCATGCACGCCGTCGACAGCGCGTCGGCCTGCATGCCGGTTGGCGCTAGTACCGACACGCTGGCCAATTCCTGCGGTGATACGCCGGTCTTCGGATCGACGATATGGTGGCGGCTGAAATCTGCGCTGAACGAAGTGCCGTAGTCGCCCGAGGTCGCGAGACAGCGGCCGTCGGCAGCCAGCAGATGGGCGATGCCTTGCGCATCGCGCGGATCGCGGATGGCCAGCGTCCACGGCTGGCCGTCGTCGCGCGCGCCGAGCGTCGCGAACTCGCCGGTATCGAGCAGCGCATGCGCAACACCGTGCGCGCGCAGCGCGGCCAGTGCGACATCCACGCCGTATCCTTGCGCGATGCCGTTCAGCGTGACCGCCATCCCGGTATCGATACGAATCTCGTCATCCCGCACTCGCAGCCGGCGCCAGTCCACGCGGCGCAGCGCCGTGTCGGCACCGAGCCGGCCGGTTGCGGCCAGCCACAGCGGCTGCACGGTCGCGTCGAAGGCTCCGCCGGTGGCTTGCGCGATCGCTTGTGCCTCGCGCAGCACGGCGACCACGCGCGCATCGGGAGCGGCGAGCCGGCCGTCGCGGTTCAGCGCCGACAGCTGGCTGTCGGGGCGATGCAGGCTCATCAGCCGGTCCACGTCCTGCACCGCGCGCATGGCAGCGGCCAGCGCGGCGCGCGCGCCGGCTTCGTCATCGTGCAGCACGCGCAGCGATACCGTGGTGCCGAAGGCGAGACCGGCAGTCGAGTATTCCTGCAGCCGCTCGCGCGCCGCCCACCATGCGCCGGCGCCGAGCGCGGCGCTGCCGAGTGCGGCCTTGAGCAGGGTGCGGCGCTTCATGCGGCCTCCCCGGCGGAGACGGCGCGCACCGGAATCGTCAAGCCGCGCCTGGCCTGCAGGATGCGCGGCGCGCACTGCGTGTCGCTGTGATAGATGACCACGCAATCCATGCACTGGAAGCATTCGTCATAGTCGATCGCGCCATCGCGCCTAATCGCCTGGTAGTCGCAGCGGTGCCGGCAGGTCTGGCACGGCGTCCCGCATTCGGCGCGCCGCGGCAGCCACTTGGACAGGCGCAGCTTGCCGAGCACGGCCAGCCCCGCGCCGAACGGGCACAGGTAGCGGCAGAAGAACTTGTAGACGAAGGCGCTGGCCAGCACCAACCCGACGGCGTAGACGACGAAAGGCCAGGAGCGCACGAAGACCAGCGTGATGGCGGTCTTGAACGGCTCGATCTCGACCAGGCTGTCGGTGATCCGCGGCGCGAACAGCGCAGAGAGCACGATGGCCGCCAGCAGCAGGTACTTGATCCGCTTCAGCCGCGCGTCGAGCGGCGTGCGCAGGCGCAGCTGCGGCACGCGCAGCACGCGAGCCAGCCGCGCTACCAGTTCCTGCAGCGCACCGAACGGGCACAGCCAGCCGCAGAAGGTGGCGCGTCCCCACACGAAGAAGGTGACGGCGACGAAGGCCCACAGCGAGACCGTCATCGGGTCGTACAGGAAAAAAGACAGGCTGCGGCCATCGTTCAGCGCCTGCAGCAGGCCGGTCATGTTCACGACCGAAAGCTGTCCTTGCGCGTACCAGCCGATGAAGCCGAGCGTGAACGACAGGAAGGCGATGCGGATGATCGTGAAGCGGCGCGCGTTCGCCGTCAGCCAGCGCTGCTGCGCCAGCAGCCCGGCCAGCAGCAGCAGCGCCGCGCCCAGCACCGCCAGTTCCGGCAGGCGGCTGCGCCAGATGCTGGCGAAGGTCTTGTCGTCGCCGGCCGGCACGTCATAGAAGCGCTCCGGCAGCGAGAGCCGGTACGGCATTGCCGCGCGGATGATCTCGGGGTAGACGACGCCTTTCTCGCGCTTGATATTGACGAAGAACTCGAGCGGCTTGGCCAGATCGAGGCCGGACTGCGCGATCACGCGGAACACCTTCATGGTGTCGGGAGCGATCGGCGTGCCGTCGGCCAGCCGCAGCTCGAGGTCGAGGTCGCGCATCTCGATCGGCAGGCCGCCCTGCTGGAGCGTCAGGCGCTCGGGCGACGTGCCGGCCGTGAATTCCTCGGGCGTGATCGAGAAGCGGCCGCCCCACATCACGAGGATCGCATGATCGCCTTTCTCGAGCCGGCCCTGCAGCTTGTCCCAGCTCGGACCGTCGAGCAGGTTCCTGCCGATGCTGGGTACCGAGACCAGCGCCGTGTAGAGGTCGATGAACATGCCGTCTGGCGCCGCGCTGCCTTCGGCGTCGAGCCCTTCGCCGTCCGTGCCGGCGAAGGCTTGTTCGACGTCGCGGTTGGTCAGCGACAGATGGGTCACGAGGTGCTTGCCGAACAGTTCGGCCGGCGTGTGCCGTTCCAGCAGCTCCGGCTTCACGCGGGCGATCTGGTCTGGATCGTGGCCGCCCGCGAAGCCGAGCTTCTTGCGCGCCACGGCCAGCGACGACGACAGCAGGGTCTGGTTGATGATGCGTACCGACGCGGTTGCCTTCGACACGCCGTCGATGCGGACGTTGTTGCCGTCCATTTTCGCGTTCTTGCGGGTACCGGTCTCGATGCTGATGTTCTGTGTCAGCGACAGGCCCTTGTACTGGCTGACGAAATTGAACAGTGGCTGCGGGCCGTAGCCCTCGAGGAAGACCGGCTCATGATGGGAGATCACCTGTACGTCGATGAACGTGCCTTTCGGGTCGATCGCCACCAGCAGGTTGATCGGCGCGCCGGCAAAGCCGGGCAGCGAGACGAAGTCGATGGACTCGAAAACATAGCCGACCAGTTCGGTCGATGTCATTTCCTGCTTGAAGATGGGCCAGACCGGCAGCTCGGCGTCCTTGTCGCCGACGATCAGTGGCGACGGGAAGGCCTTCGACAGCGCCGCCTGCGTCATGACCCCGGCCTGCGCGCCCATGGTCGCGCACAGCAGCAACAGCAGGGCGAGCAGGCGGCGCATCCGGCGACGGCCGGTCAGGGCTTGACCGAGCGCACGCCGTGCCGGTTGAACAGCGCCGCCATTTCGCCGGAGTCGAACAGCTCGTTGACGGCCTGCTGCAGCGCGCGCGCCAGTTCGACGTTGTCCTTCCTGACGGCCATGCCGATTACCCATCCCTTGCGCGGCAGGCGCTGGAAGGGTGCGTCGGTGACTTCGAACTTCGCGTCGCCGCGGATCACCGACTCGATCTCGGCGCGTGTTGCGACCACGGCATCGAGCTCGCCGGCCTTGAGCTTTTGCAGCGCCTCGACGCCGGACGGGTAGATCGTCACGTTGTCGCGCAGGCTGGCTTCGCCAAGCAGCACCATCGCCGAGATCGACACCTTCTCCGCGCCGAGCTTCTTGCCGGCCAGCGAATCGATGCCGTTGACCTCGCCGATGGCTTTCACGTTGCGCACCAGTTGCACGGTATCGCGGTAATAGGGCGCGAGGATCTCGACCTTGTCGTTCTTCTGCATGACATTGCGGTCGACCGGCACGTGCAGCATGACATCGGCCGGGCCGATACCGAGGTAGTGGCCTTTCCAGACCATGTTGCGCAGGTCGTCGCCGATGTCTTCGCCGGCCGGGAAGGGGATCAGCGACAGCTTCAGACCGAGCTTTTTCGCAAGGGCCTCGGCCAGGTCGTGATCGATGCCGCCCTGCTTGCCCGAGTAGGGCGGGAAATCATCGTACACGGCCACCGACACTTTGCCGCTGGCGCGGATCTTGTCCAGATCGGCGAGCTCGGCCGAGGCCGGCGCGGTCAGGGGCAGAGTCAGGGCGGCGAGCAGCGCGGCTATCA
The DNA here is from genome assembly GCA_023653025.1 of Burkholderiaceae bacterium. Lineage (GTDB taxonomy): Bacteria > Pseudomonadota > Gammaproteobacteria > Burkholderiales > Burkholderiaceae_D > Pernthalerella. The sequence continues at coordinate 21,446 of JAMNXS010000018.1, read as the reverse complement.
GGCTGCGGCGGGTGATGCGGGGCATGCTTGTCTCCGGTGCGCGTTGTGCGTGGGTGCGGGGTCGCGCTTTTCAGTGGGGTAAAAACAATGCGAATGATACATGGCGAGCGGGCTAGCGGCCCGCTCGCCGGCCAGACGCCAGCCGGGGCGTCGGGGCCGGGACAGCCGGCTTACTTGTCGGTGCGGCGGGTCTCGAGATAGGCCTTGATCGCCCACACGGCTTCCTGCTGCAGGATGCCGTCGAACGGCGGCATGTAGACGGCGCCGTTGCGCACGCGGCCTTTGCGGACGGTGGTCGCGTAGTATTCGTCCATTTCCTTGTAGCAGGCATCCTTGTTGGCCATCGTCGCGCAGTCGCGGTCCAGCAGGCGCAGGTCGGGGGCGATGCCGCCCGAGATGGCGTCGATGCCGTGGCAGCGCGCGCAGTTTTGGGTGTAGGCCGACTCGCCGACCTTGATTGCCGGCTTGTTGCCGCGGTACGGGTTCTCGCCTTTCCAGGTCTCGCCGAGTTGCGGCAGGGATTTGGTATCGACGGCCTGCGGGGTGACGTCGCCGTGGGCGAGGACAGCGGTGGACAGGACCAGCGCCGTGGCGCCGGCCAGGCCGCGCGCGGCCAGACGGGTCAGTTTGTTCATTGAATAACTCCGGGATGGTTGGAAAAACGTTTGCCGGGGCCCCTTGGTGGGTTCGCAGCGCAGGACTTGCGACTACACAAACCCTCTGGCCCGGCTAAAGCGTTTTAGCAGTCGCAATAGCCGTGCCATCGCTTAAGCGCAGGCAAAGGAAGCCCTCATTTCTCCTTTTGCGCCAGAACGGAACAAGTGTTACATTCCCCTCGACAAGAGCGACAAAAAAAGAAACACCAGGACAGTTTGGGGAAGAGACATGGCGCAGTTCCAGACGCCCGCGCCCGCGGGCAGCGATGAGCATCAGGCGGTTTCCAGATTGGCAATGCCGGCGCGGCAGTTTTCGACGCCCGGCATGTTTCATGCCTCCGAGCAGGGGATCATGATAGAGGAATCGCACCGCCGCTCGTCCGAATTCGGCCTCACCCCGGACACCCAGCCCGACTTCTCTCCCATCCTGCGCGCCGATCTCGGCAGCACGATGGAGCAGAATCGCGGGCTGTCGACCTATGCGCTGCCCGTGATGGAGACGCTTTACGAGCAGATCGTCAACACGCACAGCATGGTGATCCTCACCGATGCCCAGGGCACGATCCTGCACTCGATGGGCGACGACGACTTCGTCGAAAAGGCCGACCGCGTGGCCCTGTGCCCCGGCGTGACCTGGTCGGAGAAGAGCAAGGGCACCAACGCAATCGGCACCGCGATTACCGAGCAGGCGCCCACGCTGGTGCATGCCGACCAGCATTTCCTGACGGTCAACCATTTCCTCACCTGCTCCGCGGCACCCATCATCGACCATCAGGGCCGGCTGATTGGCGTGCTGGACGTGACCGGCGACCATCGCAGCTTCCACAAGCACACGATGGCGCTAGTGCGCATGTCCGCGCAGATGATTGAGAACCAGTTGTTCTCGGCGGCCTTCGGCGATGCGATCACGCTGCACTTTCATACCCGTCCCGAATTCATCGGTACGCTGATGGAGGGTATCGCGTCGTTCTCGGTGTCGGGCCGCTTCCTGTCGGCGAACCGCAGCGGGCTGTTCCAGCTCGGCCTGCCGCTGGCCGCATTGCAGACGCATACCTTCAGCTCGCTGTTCGGCATGCCGGTGTCGGCGCTGTTCGATCACTACCGGACGGCCGCGCCGACCCTGCTCGATCTCTGCCTGCACAACGGCGTGCGCGTTGCCGCACGCGCCGAACTGCGTGCGCAGAATCTCGTGTTCCAGTCGACTGCGGTGGAGGCCGAGTCGCGCTCGCGCGCCGAGCCGGCCCCGAAGAAGAACGGCACCGGCGATGATGGCGCCAAGGGCCGCCGCCTGTCGAGCCTGCACTATCTCGATACCGGCGACGAAAAGCTCGCGGCGCTTATCCGCAAGGTCAACCTCGTGATGGGGCGCGACATCCCGATCCTGATCACCGGTGAAACCGGCACCGGCAAGGAATTGCTGGCGCAGGCCATCCACAACGACTCGCCGCGCTCCGGCGGTCCTTTCGTCGCCGTCAACTGCGCATCCATCCCCGAGACCCTGATCGAATCCGAACTGTTCGGCTACGAAGACGGCGCCTTCACCGGCGCGCGCAAGAAGGGCAGCACCGGCAAGATCCTGCAAGCCAACGGCGGCACGCTGTTCCTCGACGAGATCGGCGACATGCCGCTGCCGCTGCAGGCGCGCTTGCTGCGCGTGCTGCAGGAGCGGCTGGTCATGCCGCTGGGCAGCAACAAATCCATTCCGGTCAATGTCGCACTGATCTGCGCCACCAACCGCAATCTGCGCGAGATGATCGCCAAGGGCGAATTCCGCGAAGACCTGTATTACCGCCTCAACGGCCTCGTGGTGCGCCTGCCGCCGCTGCGCGAGCGCACCGACATCGAGGCCGTGATCGGGCGGCTGCTCGCGGCCGAGTCGAACGGCGAGCCGTTCACGGTCTCGCCCGAGGTCATGGCGTTGTTCAAGCGGCACAACTGGCCCGGCAACTTCCGCCAGCTGACCAACCTGCTGCGCACCGCGGTCGTCATGGCCGACCCGGGGCGCGTGATCCGGCTGGAGCATTTGCCGGAGGATTTTCTCGACGATCTCGGCGCGGTGTCGCCGTCCGATCCGGTCGCACCCGAGAGCCCGATGCTCGCCGCGCTGTCGATGTCGGCCACCGCCAGGCTCGAGGATATCGAACTGCTGACGATACAAAAGACGCTTGACGAGCATCGTGGCAACGTGTCGGCGGCCGCGCGTGCATTGGGCGTGTCGCGCAATACCATTTATCGGAAGCTGCAGAAATAGTCGGTGGTGTGCGTGGCGGGTTTCGCTGTGCTCTACCCGCTCCAAGGTCGAGGGGTCAGTGACCACCGGTTCTGCAAGGCGGATAGAGCCGCAGGCGAAATCCGCCAGCCTCAACCTCCTGCAATCGCCGCTCTCAACCCCCGCGCAATGCCGGGATCGGCCGGCGTATGCCCGCCGTTCTTGATCCAGTCCAGCGTCGCGTGCGGGATCGCCTGTTTCAGCCGCACCGCATTCTCCGGCGGGCATACCAGATCATGCGTGCCATGTACCAGGGTGACCGGCGTGCCCCGCAGCTTTGCTGCTGCCGCCATCAATTCAGCCTCGCTCGTGAAGCAGGCGTTCGAAAGGTAATGCGCCTGCAGTCGATATTTGTTCAGCACGCGCGCAGGCAGCTCGGTCGATGAGGTCGGGACGTCATCGAGCTTGCCCGCCATCGCATGCATCACCGCATTTTCGTAATCGTTCCAGCGCCGCGCGGCATCGCTTGCCCGTCTAGCGTCGCCGCCCAGCAGTGCATCGCACAGCGTTGTCAGCACGCTCCCCTTCTGACTATCGCTCCAGCCTTCGGTCATTCGTGACCATCCCTGCGGCACCAAAGCACGCAGTTCCTGGAAAAACCAGCGCAGCTCGCGTTCGCTGGCAAGGAAGCTGCCGCGCAGCACCAGCGCGCTGATGCGCTCTGTGTGTTTGCCCGCATACAGCAGCGCCAGCGTCGCACCCCAGGAACCGCCGACCACCACCCAGCGCTCGATGCCCAGCCGTTCGCGGATCATCTCGATGTCCGCCACCAGCTTGTGGCTGTCGTTGTTCGCGATCTCGCCCTGCGGCGTCGACTGGCCCGCGCCGCGCTGGTCGAACAGCACCACGCGCTGGCGTGATAGGTCGAACCAGTCCAGCACCGATGGCTGCGTGCCGCTGCCGGGGCCACCGTGCAGCACGACCGCGGCCAAGCCGTTGGGCCGGCCGTATTGAGCCACGTAAAGGCCGTGGCCGTCGCCCGTGGGCAGGTGCTGCTGGTCGAAGGGTGAGGGGGACATGATCTTTTCTGTTTGGGCGGGGCTAGAATGATCAGCCCGACGATCAACAACAACAGGTTCGCGCACCGGCATCGAAGCCCGAATATGCCCTCCCGCCAGAGGGAAAACACGGGTTTGCAGCCGCCGCAACCGGAGACGATTATGCACGTATCAGACCCTCCCCCGCTTCGGGTGCCGCCTTTTCCGGCGGCGGCGGTCGCGCTCGTGCCCCGGATCGGCTTCAGGATTGCAGAGGCCAGCCTAAGCGCGCGAATTAAAACCCACTCCTGAAAATCATGAAAATCCTCGTCCTCGGTTCCGCAGCAGGCGGCGGTTTCCCGCAATGGAATTGCAATTGCCCGAACTGCGATGGCCTGCGCAAGGGCACGATCAAGGCCCGTGCCCGTACCCAATCATCAATCGCCGTCTCGGCCAACGGCAGCGATTGGGTACTGATCAATGCATCGCCCGACATCCTGCAGCAGATTCGCTCGAACCCGGCACTGCAGCCGGCGCGCGCGATCCGCGACTCCGGCATCGCCGCCGTGATGGTGATGGATGCGCAAATCGATCACATCACCGGTCTCCTGATGCTGCGCGAAGGGAAGAAGAAGCTGAACCTGTACTGCACCGACTCGGTCTGGGATGACCTCAACCACGGACTGCCGCTGGCGAAGGTGCTATCGCATTACTGCGGCGTCGAGCGCCATGCGATCGACGGGCTGTCGGCCGACGAGACCCGCTTCGCGCCGATCGAGGTGCCGGGCATCGACGGCATCCGCTTTCATCCGATGCCGTTGAAGAGCAAGGCACCGCCGTACTCGCCGCACCGCGAGAACCCGGCTCCGGGCGACAACAATGGGCTGATCATCGAAAACACCGCTACCGGCAGGAAGCTGCTCTACGCGCCGGGCCTGGGCGAGATCGAACCCCATGTGCTGGAGGCGATGAAGCTTGCCGACTGCGTGCTGGTCGATGGCACCGTCTGGACCAATGACGAGATGATCACGCTGGGCCTGACGAAAAAGACCGCCGCCGACATGGGCCATCTGCAGCAATCCGGTCCCGGTGGCATGATCGAGGTGCTCGATGGTGTCGGCGCGCGCCGCAAGGTGCTCATCCACATCAACAACACCAACCCCATCCTGAACGAAGACTCGGCCGAGCGCGCGACACTGGCGCAGCACGGCATCGAGGTGGCATTTGACGGCATGGAGATCGAACTGTGATTCCCTCAAAAATGCCGCCGGCGTCGTTGCGCCGCTGCGCCGTGCATTCGTACTGTCATCAGCGACGCGCCTAGCCAGCGACCGCTCCGTTTCACTCCGCTCATTTTTCGAGGAATTCAATGAACGCACCGACCAAACTGGAAGACCAGATGCCCTGGAGCCGCGAGGAATTCGAGGCGAAGCTGCGCGCGAAGGGCGACAACTATCACATCAACCATTCGTTCAACATTCGCATGAACGAGGGCAAGCTGACGCCGGACCAGATCCGCGGCTGGGTCATCAATCGCTTCTACTATCAGGCGATGATCCCGATCAAGGATGCGGCGATCATGTCGAACATCCCCGACCGCGAGGTGCGCCGCAAATGGATCGAGCGCATCCTCGATCATGACGGTTATGGCGACAAGGAAGGCGGCATCGAGGCGTGGACGCGGCTGGGCGAAGCGGTCGGTATTCCGCGCGAGGAGCTGTGGTCGCTGAAGAAGGTTCTGCCCGGCGTCAAGTTCGCCGTCGACGCCTATGTGAACTTCGCGCGCCAGCGCCCGTGGCAGGAGGCGGTCTGCTCGTCGCTGACCGAAATGTTCGCGCCGAAGATCCACAAGGACCGGCTCGCGAACTGGCCGACGCATTACCCGTGGGTGAGCGACGACGGGCTCGCGTATTTCCGCAGCCGCGTGCCGCTGGCCCAGCGCGACGTCGAGCACGGCCTGCAGGTCACGCTCGACTATTTCACCACCCGCGCGCAGCAGGAGCGCGCGCTCGACATCTTGCAGTTCAAGCTCGATGTCCTGTGGCAGATCTCGGACGCGATCGAAAAGGCTTACCCGTGAGCGCGCCCATGATCGACCTGTCGAGCAAGCCGAAGCTGGCCAGGCTGTTCCGCATGCAGTACGAAGAAGCGCAGCAAGGCTACGTACTGCTTTACCCGGAAGGCATGGTGAAGCTGAACCAGCCGGCCTCCGAGATTCTCAAGCGCTGCGATGGCGAGCGTGACGTGCAAGCGATCATTGCCGACATCGAGCAGGCTTTCAATGCGCAGGGACTCGAAAAGGACGTGACGGGATTTCTTGAAATTGCCACCGAGCGAGGATGGATAGTCTGATGTCTGACCAAGCAAATATCGCGCAAATCGCGCCCCCGCTGTGGCTGCTGGCCGAGGTGACCTACCGCTGCCCGCTGCACTGCGTGTTCTGCTACAACCCGCTGAACTATGCGGCCAACAAGAAGGAGCTTTCCACCGACCAGTGGAAGGACGTGCTGCGGCAGGCGCGCAAGCTGGGCGCCGCGCAGCTCGGCTTTTCCGGCGGTGAGCCGCTGCTGCGCGACGATCTCGAGGACCTGATCGGCGAGGCGCACCAGCTGGGCTTCTACACCAACCTGATCACTTCCGGCATCGGCCTGACTGAGGCGCGCATCGCGAAGATGAAGGAGCTGGGCCTTGACCATATCCAGCTGTCGTTCCAGGACTCGACCAAGGAAATGAACGATTTCCTGTCGAGCACCAAGACCTTCGACCTGAAGAACCGCGTGGCCGCACTCATCAAGAAGTACGATTACCCGATGGTGCTCAACGTCGTGCTGCACCGCTACAACCTCGACCATGTCGGTCGCATCATCGAGATGGCTGTCGAGATGGGCGTCGAGTATCTCGAGCTGGCCAACACCCAGTACTACGGCTGGGGCATGGTCAACCGCGAGCAGCTGATGCCGACCCGCGAGCAGCTTGAGCGCGCCGAGGCGGTGGTCAACGAATACCGGGCCAAGCTGGGCAACAAGATCCGGCTGCTGTTCGTCGTGCCCGACTATTTCGAGGACAAGCCCAAGGCCTGCATGAATGGCTGGGGATCGGTGTTCCTCGCCGTGGCCGCTGATGGCGCGGCCTTGCCCTGCCATGCGGCGCAGACCTTGCCCGGATTGAAATTCCCCAATGTGACCGAGCAAAACCTGCGTGATATCTGGTATAACAGCGAAGCCTTCAACCGGTTCCGAGGTTACGGCTGGATGAAGGAGCCCTGCCGGACCTGTCCCGACAAGGAAAAGGACTTCGGCGGCTGCCGTTGCCAGGCCTACGCGCTCACCGGGGATGCGGAAAACGCGGATCCGGTGTGCGGCAAGTCGCCGCTGCACGGGGACGTGAAGAAGATCGTGCTGCAGGCGCGGAACCGGCCGGTGGAAGAAAAGCCGCTGGTATTCCGCAACGACGCGAATTCGCTGCGCATCGCAGCCGAATCGGCACAACAAGAACGAGACAAGGTAACGTAGGCATGAACGCAGTGGCACGTCGGTTGATACCGCTTTCCCGAATCTTTCAATCGCGTGTCACCCCGGCCTCCGGCGCCGGCGCCGCATTGCCCCATCCGCTGGCGCCGTCGCCCGAGCGCTTTTTCCTGCAGTGGCTGTGCTTCGTCGGCGTGCTGATGTTCGCCGCCTACCTGTGCTGGCGCGCCAATGTCTGGGGCGTGCTGGTCGATGCCGACCCCACCGGCATCACGATGATGATCATCGCCGTCTTCTGCGCGTCCACGCTCTGGGTCGGCCTCCGTGCGTGGCGCCTGATGCGCGAACGGCAGGTGCTCGAGGCCTGGGCGCTGGCCACGCGCCCGCAGTACGGCCCGGCGCAGCCGCCGGCGGCCGAGGGCGCGGTGCATGACTACCTGGCCGGCCTGCTGCAGAAGAGCCGCCGCGACGACCACGACAACATCCAGCTGACCGAAGTGCTGGCCGAGCGGCTGCACGGCCCTAGCGAATCCGCGTGGTGGGTCAACGGCATCCAGATCAAGCTGGGCCTCCTGGGCAAGGTGATCGGCTTCTCGATACTGGCCATCGACATTTCGAACATGCAGGCCTTCGATCCCTCGCAATCGGCGTCGCTGCTGCGCACGCTGACCGGCGGCCTCGGCATTGCGCTGCTGACGACCGCCGTCGGCCTGGTCGCCAACATGCTGCTCGGCGTGCAGCTGGTGCGCATGGACCGCTGCGGCGACGGCCTGCTGGCCGATGCGCTCGAGTTTGCCGAAACCGGCCTGTCCAAGCTGACCCGTCAGGACGCGGCGTGAGCCTGCGGCAAAAGCGTCGCGAAGGGGAGGTCGACCCCTTCTACGACATGCTGTTCAACATCCTGATTGCGTTCGTGTTTTGCTTCATCATCGCGCTGCTGGCGATGAATCCGAAGGCGAAGAAGGAAGGCGACATCCCGGCCAAGGCAGAGTTCATCATCACGGTCTCGTGGCCGGACATGAACCCGAACGACATCGACACCTATGTGCAGGACCCGGCCGGCACGATGACCTGGTTCCGCCAGCGCGAAGCCGGCCTGATGCACCTCGACCGCGACGACCGCGGCCTGGCCGGCGATACCATCAACGTCAACGGCCGCGACGTGGTGAACCCGCTGAACCAGGAGGTGGTGACGATCCGCGGCTTCGCGCCCGGCGAGTACACCGTCAACGTGAACTATTACGAAAGTAAGAACGGCGAGCCGGTCGAGGCCCAGGTGTCCGTGGTCAAGGTCAATCCGAAGGCCGACGTCGTGTTCTATGGCTCCGTCAAACTCGACCGCAAGGGCGAAGAAAAAACCGCGGTGCGCTTCTCCGTCGAGCCTGACGGCGGCGTGCGCGACATCAACACCTTACCCAAATCACTCGTTCCGCAATCATGACGAACTCCTCCCTCATGCTGACCTTCCTGTACGTCGCAGTGGCCGTGCTGCTGCTGGTGCTATGCCTCGCGACCGCGTGGAAACGCTGGATCAAGATCTCGATGATCGTGGTCGTGACGCTGACCTACTTTATCGCCAACCACACTTTCGAGGACATGCTCGGCTGGCCTACGCCGCGCGTGCTGCCGGAGAAGTTCGCGATCGTCTCGGCGGTGATCGAGGAGCCGAACAAGGAGCGCGGCATCGACGGCGCGATCTATCTGTGGGTCACGCCGCTCGACACCAACCGTCCGTCGGCCGTGCCGCGCGCGTACAAGCTGCCTTACCTGAAGGACAACCACTCGCAGCTGTCCGAGGCGCAGCGCAAGTCGCGCCAGGGCATTCGCCAGATCGGCGTGGTCGAGCGCGCCGGCGGCGGCAGCGGCAGCTCGTGGTTCAAGGTCAACGCCGACAACAAGATCAAGCTGCGCGTTTCGGATGCGCCGGTGACCCGCCTGCCGGAGAAGTGATGATGACCCGCCTCACCCTGATCGCCGCGGGCCTGCTGGCCGCCGGCTGCTCCAGCCAGCCGCAGGGCGACTCCTACTTTCCGCTCGACGTCGGCGCGCGCTGGGAATATGAAGTCGCGTTCGACATCAACAATACCCTCACTCGCGACACCTACATCGCGACGGTCGCCCGCACTATCGACTATGAAGGCGGCGACCAGGTCTTCGTGCGCCGCATCGAGGTGCCGGGCAATATCGGCATCGAGTACTGGCTGCGCAAGGACAAGGTCGGCATCGCCCGCATCGCCAAGCGTTCCGACATCGACGAGCAGGCGCGGCTCGACCCCAATGCGCGCATCGTGCTCAAGCTGCCGGTCACGCAGGGCGCGTCGTGGATGGTGCCGACCGAGCCCTTCGTGGTCGCGCCCAAGACCGATCTCGGGCAGCGCGAAGTGAAGATGCCGAAGGTGCTGATGACGTATACGGTCGAGGCCGTCGGCGAGTCGGTGACCGTGCCGGGCGGCACCTTCAAGGACTGCGCGCGCATCGTCGGCCTTGGCAATCTGCCGCTCTACCTCGACGCCGTGCAGGGCTTCACCGACATACCGATCACGAACCGCGAGTGGTACTGCAAGGGCGTCGGGCTGGTGAAGGTCGAGCGCGAGGAGCCGCTGTCGTCGATGCTGTGGTCGGGCGGGAAGATCACGATGGAACTGACCGATTTCAAGATGCCTTGAGGATTGACGGCGGGTTTCGCTTCGCTCTACTCGCCCTACAGCTGAACCCATGGAGGGTCCGTAGGGTGGATAGAGCGAAGCGAAATCCACCAATGCCACGGCGAACCACCATGCCCAACGGCGAAACCCGCCGCAACGACTGACTCACCCCGCCACCACCATCCCGATGAAAAATGCCGGCCCTCGAGGCCGGCATTTTTTTGTCCGCACTAACTCGTCGCACAAACAAAAAGGCCGACGGCGAACCGTCGGCCAAGCTGCATGGGATGATGCTACGAATTCAGTATCCCAATGCAGGCGGGAGTAACTTGATTACTTGGCGAGCTTGAAGACCCACACGGAACCGCCCTGCTCAAGGAAGTTGACCTTCTTGGCCACTTCGCCGCCCCACAGCGGAACTGCGCCGCCCCAGCCGGAGACGACTGCGACATACTGCTCGCCGCCTTCTTCCCAGGTGACCGGCGGAGCAACGATGCCCGAGCCGGTCTGGAACTGCCAGAGTTCCTTGCCCGACTTGGCGTCGACCGCCTTCAGGTAGCCCTCCGGCACGCCATAGAACACGAGGTCGCCGGCGGTGGCCAAGACGCCGCCCCACAGCGGAGCGTTGTTCTTCAGTTCCCAGACGATCTTGCCCGACTTCGGATCAACTGCGCGCATGGCGCCGATGTAGTCGTCGTTCAGCGGCTTGATCGTGAAGCCGGCGCCCAGGTAAGCCGCACCCTTCTTGTAGGTTACGGGCTCGTTCCAGATCTCCATGCCCCACTCGTTGGCCGGCACGTAGAACAGGCCGGTCTTCGGGCTGTAAGCCATCGGCATCTGGTTCTTGCCGCCCAGGAAGGACGGAGCCGAGAACACGACGTTACCTTTCTTGCCGTCCGGACCCTTGGTCGGGTCGCCCGGGCGGTTTTCCGGAACGTAGTTCGGACGGCCGGTCTTCAGGTCGATGCCGGTGGCCCAGGTGATCTTGTTCACGAACGGGAAGGCGTTTTCCAGCTTGCCGGTCTTCGCGTCGTTGACGTAGAAGAAGCCGTTGCGGTCAGCTGCCGCGCCCATGCGCTTGCCGTTCATGTCGAAGGTGATGAACTCGTTCACACCGTCGTAATCCCAGCCGTCGTTCGGGGTGCGCTGGTAGTGCCATGCGATCTTGCCCGACTTGATGTCGATGGCGACGGTCGAGGTCGAGAACAGGTTGTCGCCGGGGCGCAGGTGGCTGTTCCACGGTGCCGGGTTGCCGGTGCCGAAGTAGGCCAGGCCGGTCGACGGGTCATAGGTGCCGCCGAGCCAGGTGGTCGCGCCGCCCGACTTCCAGAGGTCGCCCGGCCAGGTCTTGTTGGTCGTGCCCGAGATGCCGTTCTCGACCTGCTTGCCGTTTTCGTACTTGTAGCCCATGTGGCCTTCGACCACCGGACGGATCCAGACCATCTTGCCGGTCTTCGGGTCGCGCGCCTCGACGCGGCCGATGACGCCGAACTCACCGCCGGACACGCCGGTCAGCAGCAGGCCGCCAGCGATCAGCGGAGCAGCGGAGGCCGAGTAGCCGGCAGCGTAGTCGTCGATCTTCTCTTTCCAGACGACGGCGCCGGTGTCCTGGTTCAGCGCAACGATCTGGGCGTCCAGCGTCGCGAAAATGACCAGGTTGTCGTACAGCGCGGCGCCGCGGTTGATCACGTCGCAGCACGGCATGATGCCGTCCGGCAGGCGGTGCTCGTACTTCCACAGCTTCTTGCCCGACTTGCTGTCCATCGCATAGATACGCGAGTAGGACGCGGTCACGAACATCTTGCCGTTGTGGATCAGCGGCTGCGATTCCTGGCCACGCTGCTTTTCACCACCGAACGAGAACGACCAGGCCGGAACCAGCTTGGCCACGTTGCCGGTGTTGACCTTGGTCAGCGGCGAGAAGCGCTGGCCCTGCTGGCCCATGCCCCAGCTCAGGACGTCGTTGGTGCTCTTGGCATCGTTCTCGATCATTGCGTCGGTCACGCCGGCAGCAAATGCCGACGAGCCCGTGATCAGCGCCATGCCGATCGTGGACGCAAGAAGTTTCCTCTTCATCTCTCATCTCCCCTTGGTTGTGCCAAATTGGCTATAAGGTGTGCATCAGCATCACGCGACCTGTGCGCAGGCTGAAGCGACAGTTTTCCCAAGGCAAAGTGCGTGCCATGAATATCTCTCATCAAAAGCGCGCTTAACCCGTAAAAACGCTCATCAATCGCCAGCTGCGCTGTCACAAAAACAGGCAGGTGTCACAATCTTGAACAAGCCGAGGCAGTGACAGGCCACGCGGGCCGCCCGGGCAGGGTATCGCTGCAGGTGGCATGATTCCTTCTTGCCTGCCGGATGCGGGTGGAGAACAATTACAAAAGGAGCAATCATGACGCTTTCCGCCGAACTGCTGGCGAAACTGCTTGCGGCGGCCATCCGCTTTTCGTCGCTGCCACCGATGGACGTGGCCGACCTGCCGCCGATCGAGCAGCTCAGCGCGCAGGCCCTGTCGGAGAAGGTCTGCCCCGACGAACCTGCACGCTGCAGCACGATGGCCGCGCTGTTCGACACCGAGGGCTATCGCATCTATCTGCGCGATTCGCTGAACCCGGCCGACCCGATGGACAACTCGTTCATCGTGCATGAGCTAGTGCATGTCCTGCAGTACCGCAAATACGGCCCGGATCATTTCACCAACTGCCACCGCCGGATCGACAGCGAAAACCAGGCCTACTTCGTACAGAATAATTACCTCGGCGAGGAAGGGGTAGACTGGCGCGAGGGTTATCTGGTGCGGTTCATGCGCTGTCCGGACGATGAGTCGGGGCATCCGGATGAATTGCGGCGCGATGAATAGTTCAACCCCCGCGCGCCGACCGGATCAAGCCGCGCTGCGGATCGTAGCCGGCCGCCGCCACCAGATAGAACACGACGGTCGACGCGACCACGACGAACATCGATCCTCCGGCAAACTCGCCATACAACCCATGACGCATGGCCTCGACCGCGTGCGTGAACGGGTTCAGCGACGAGATCCGGTAGATCCACTCCGCGCCGGCGTCGCGCATGCGCGCGATCGGATACAGCGCCGGCGACAGGAAGAACATCGGGAAGATCACGAAGTTCATCGTGCCAGCGAAGTTTTCCAGCTGCCGGATGTAGACCGACAGCACGAGGCCGAAGGCCGACAGCATCAGCGCGCCGGCGGCCAGCGCCGGTAGCGCGGTCAGCACCTGCCACGGCGACAGCCCGATGTTCCAGAGGACGACGAGGAGCATGAAGGCCAGCGCCTGCAGCACCGACAGGAAAGCGCCGGCCACCAGCTTGCAGGCCAGCAGGTAGGTGCGCGGCAGCGGCGCCGTCAGCAGCAGGCGCATGACGCCCATCTCGCGGTCGTAGACCATGGCCAGCGACGACTGCATGCCGTTGAACAGGCAGACCATCAATGCCAGCCCCGGCACCATGTAGAGCCGGTAGTCGAGGTCGGGGTCGAAAGGCATGACCGAGCCCAGGTCCGGCATCTGGCGAAAGCCGGCGGCGAACACCACCATCCACAGCAGCGGTCGCACCAGCGACGATGCGAGCCGGCCGGGCTGGCGCAGGAACTTGAAGATTTCGCGACCGGCCACCGCGGCCAGCGCAAGGCGGGCGTGCAGCAGCTTCATGCTTTTGCCTCCGCTTTCGTCAGGTGCAGGAAGGCCTCGAGCAGGGTCGGGTGGCTGCTCTGCTTCATCAGGTCTTTCGCGCCGCCGTCGAAGCGCACAGTGCCCGCCGCCATCACGACGATGCGATCGGCCGCCTCGGCTTCGTCGACGAGGTGGGTCGCCCACAGCACCCCCATCGCCCGCTCGCGGCACAGCGTCTTCACGTCGGCCAGAATGGCCGCGCGCGAGGCCGGGTCGATGCCGACGGTGGCCTCGTCCATCAGCAGCAATTGCGGCTGCGACAGCAGCGCACGCGCCAGTTCCACCTTGCGCCGCGTGCCGCCGGAGAGGTTGCGGCAGAGTTCGGCCGCGCGCTCAGTCAGCTTGAACCGCTCCAGCCAGTGGGCAATCCGCCGCATTGCCTCGGGCCGCGCTATGCCGTGCAGGTCGGTCTGAAAGCGCAGGTTGGCGGCGACTGACAGGTCGAGATCGAGCGCCGGCTGCTGGAAGACGATGGCCAGTTCGCCCAGCGCCTTGATCGGCTCGAGGCCGATGTCATGCCCGGCCACGCGCGCCGTGCCGCCGTCGGCCACGAACAGCCCTGACAGCATCTGGAACAGCGTAGATTTTCCTGCGCCGTTCGGGCCCAGCAGCGCGACGAACTCGCCGGGCGCAACCGAGAAGCTCACGCCATCGACCGCGCGGCGCGCGCCAAAATTTTTCGTCAGCCGCTCGATAATGAGCGGGTCGGGGAAGAGGGACATGCGGTGGCTTGTCGTTGTTGTTGTGGCCGGATTGTAGCTTGGCGGGATGGGGCGTGTTGTGTGGCGGATTGTTTGCGGCGGATCGTGTGCGGCGGATCGTGTGCGGCGGATCGTGTGCGGCGGATCGTGTGCGGCGGATTTCGCTGCGCTCTATCCGCCCTACGATGTCCAATGGCCGAGTTTCTTGCCGTAGGGCGGATAGAGCGCAGCGAAATCCGCCAGCTGAACGATCACCCGATCACTTCGGTGCAAACCCCCTCCCACACCCGCCCCGCCCGCCAGGCCGGCGTCCATGCGTCGTCCGTTACCAGTGCCAGCGCCCCCATGTCCGTCACCAGTTCGCCCAGCGTCGCGCCCTGCACGCTGACGCCGCGCGTCAGCGCAGGAAACCGGCTCGCGATCTCCTGCCGCACCAGCGGCGCCAGCACATCCTCGTTATGCCGCCAGACGCTGCCGCCGACGAAGATGGCTTCGGTATCGAGAATCGCCGTCAGGTTGTAGAGTCCGCGGCCGAACCAGCGGGCTGCCTCGTGCACGACCGCCAGCGCGTCCGCATTGCCCTCTTTCGCATCGTCGAAGATCCGGGCCAGCGGCTTGCCGAGGTGCTTGCCGAAATTCCGCCCGCCGATCAGGCCTTCGAGGTCGCCGCGATTGCCGCAGCCGCACAGCGCATCCGAGGTATCGGATAGCAGCATGTGGCCGGCATGCCCGGCATTGCCCGCCTTGCCGCTCAGGATATGCCCGTCGACACAGAGGCCGAAGCCGATGCCGGTGCTCCAGGTGACATAAACGGCATTGGCCGGCGCGGCGCCGAACGCGCGCTCGCCATGCAACGCGGCCACGCAGTCGTTCGCGATGCGCACGGTGGCAAAGCGTTCGCGCAGCACGGACTCCAGCGGCAGGAAGGTCCAGTCATTCGGCAGGTCGTCGCCATTCGCAAGGCCGCCGCACAGATTCGGCGGAAGGATGCCGAGTACCCCGTCGCGCATCTCGAACGGGCCGCAGCTGCTGACGCCGACCCGCCGCACCGCGGCCGGATCGATCTGCAGCCGCAGGCAGCACGCGTCGATCAGGCGCACGCCCTGCTGCGCGACCGCATCCGGCGCACCGCTGCGCAGCGTCGGCTGCGTTAACCGCAGCAGCGGCCCGCGCGCATCGGCGACGCAGGCGGCCATCTTGGTACCGCCGATATCGAGCGCGGCAACGTACACGGCTTACGCGCGCAGCGGCTTGTAGCGGATGCGCTTGGGCTTCGCGCCTTCCTCGCCCAGACGTTTCTTCTTGTCGGCCTCGTACTCTTGGTAGTTGCCGTCAAAGAAAACCACCTGCGACTCGCCCTCGAATGCAAGAATGTGGGTCGCGATGCGGTCGAGGAACCAGCGGTCGTGCGAGATCACCATCACGCTGCCGGCGAACTCCAGCAGCGCGTCTTCGAGCGAGCGCAGGGTCTCGACGTCGAGGTCGTTCGACGGTTCGTCCAGCAGCAGCACATTGCCGCCCATGAGCAGCGTCTTGGCCAGATGCAGGCGGCCGCGCTCGCCGCCGGACAGGTTGCCGACGATCTTCTGCTGATCCGCTCCCTTGAAATTGAAGCGGCCGAGATAGGCGCGCGAGGGCATCTCGAAGCGGCCGACGGTCAGGATGTCGGCGCCGCCCGCGACGTCGTCGAACACGGTCTTCTTGTTGTCGAGTTCGGCGCGCGACTGGTCGACCACAGATACCTTCACGGTCGAGCCTATCGTGATCTCGCCGCTGTCCGGCTGCTCCTTGCCGGCGATCATGCGGAACAGTGTCGACTTGCCGGCACCGTTCGGGCCGATGATGCCGACGATGGCGCCCGGCGGGATCTTGAACGACAGGTTGTCGATCAGCAGCCGGTCGCCGAAGCCCTTGCTGACGTTCTTGAACTCGATCACTTCATTGCCGAGGCGTTCCGCTACGGGGATGAAGATTTCCTGCGTTTCGTTGCGCTTCTGGTATTCGTGCTCGGACAGCTCGTTGAAGCGCGCGATGCGCGCCTTGCTCTTGGCTTGCCGGCCCTTCGGGTTTTGCCGTACCCATTCGAGCTCCTTCTTCAGCGCCTTCTGCCGGGCGGACTCGGTCGCCTCTTCCTGCTTCAGCCGGTCCTCTTTCTGCTCCAGCCACGACGAGTAATTGCCTTTCCACGGAATGCCGTGGCCGCGGTCGAGCTCGAGAATCCATTCGGCCGCATTGTCGAGGAAGTAGCGGTCGTGCGTGATGCCGACCACGGTGCCAGGGAAGCGCTGCAGGAATTGCTCGAGCCAGTCGACGGACTCGGCGTCGAGGTGGTTGGTCGGCTCGTCGAGCAGCAGCATGTCCGGCTGCGACAGCAGGAGCTTGCACAACGCCACACGGCGCTTCTCGCCGCCGGACAGCACGCCGACCTTCGCGTCCCACGGCGGCAGGCGCAGCGCATCGGCAGCGACCTCGAGCTGCAGCTCCAGATTGCCGCCATCGGCCGCCGCGATGATGGCCTCCAGCCTTTCTTGTTCCTTCGCCAGCGCGTCGAAGTCGGCGTCCGGCTCGGCATAGGCGGCATACACCTGATCGAGCTTGGCGCGCGCCTCGAAAGCCTCGCCAAGGCCGCTCTCGACCTCCTGCCGCACCGTGAGCTCGGGATTCAGCTCCGGCTCCTGCGGCAGGTAGCCGATTTTCAGGTTCGGCATCGGCACCGCTTCGCCTTCGATGTCGCGGTCGATGCCGGCCATGATCTTCAGCAGCGTCGACTTGCCCGACCCGTTCAGGCCGAGCACGCCGATCTTGGCGCCGGGGAAAAAGGACAGCGAGATGTCTTTCAGGATCTGGCGCTTGGGCGGGACGATCTTGCCCACGCGGTTCATTGTGTAGACGTAGTTGGCCATGGCAGTGGGTTGGTCGATGGTCGGCAAAGGTGGTAAACCGCCATTTTACGTGCTGACGCCGACGGCGCGTGGCCAGCTGCAGCAATGTGACCGGCGCGGGGCCGATCGGTAGTTGCGGGCTCGCGTTCCCGGCTATTCGATCCGCCTGCGCTTTGTACTCGGCAAGGACGGTGTAGAAATACAACAATTAAGACCAGATATTCTCCTACCGAACAAGACTGGCACGTTTGCCTTGCCGATTAGCGAACTCCTCGCCACATAGCCCCACTCCTCTCGAACGTTGCGTTCTGTCAGCGGACATTTCATTCGTTCATTTGGAGAAAAGCATGAGCCAAGCCAGCCTTTTCATGGCACCCCTCGTCGATATGCCTGTTGTTGGTCCCGCCGCCTCGATACAGGCGGGCGCGAAACCGCCTGCACCGGCAGCCCATCCGCCCGCTGCACAGCCGCAGATGACCAGCAAAGCGCTGCCCTCGCACCCTTTGTGCATCAGCGCAAGCCTGACGGCAGCGGTAGTCCCGCCTGCGTCCGGCTCGCTCCAATTCGCCATGGCCGCGTCATCGGCTGCTTCTGCGCTGCTTCCGTCCATACTCTCTGTACCCGCCGATGCCATCACCTGGCCGTCGGTTTACGAGGCAACGGGAGCAGAGGCGCTCGAGAGCCTGCAGACGGTAGGCGGCAACACTTCCGCCGGGATGAAGGACGTTCTCGACGCTTGCCGCAAGCTGAAAGACCTGGGCACCAAGATGAAAGATCGCAATATCGATCCCCCGTCGAGCGACGGCTGGAACACGATACTGGCGAAGGCCATCGTCGACTTCATTCGACGCACGGGCACGCTTGCCGCCGACCCGAACCAGAACTGGGGCACGATGACGCTCGCCGAGGCGGCGGTTCTGTGCTACGCGCTGGATACCTGCATCGACCTCCACAAGCGGTTCGGGTACGAATTGTTTGGCCAGGGAGAGTGGCATACCCTCGTTATCGGCAGCCGCAGAGCGGCTTGTCTGCTTGCCCGGCAAATCGTCGACAACAAGCTGCTTGAACAAAGCGCCGGCACCGGCGATGGCAAGTCGGGGGACAAGATCGCGATCGTCCACTACTTCAGCACCGGTCTGCAATTTGAGCCTCCCGGCAAGGGTGGCGAGGCGCTGCTGCACGGCTCGCATAAAAAATACCCCGAGCGTTCTGTCGAAGTCGCGCTGGGCACGGCCATTGCCTGTCTGATCAAGCCCGGGGTCAAATTGGAGGGCCGGCAAATCGGCAAGCTGATGTTGTCGATAGCGCGTATCGTCGACGTGCCGAACATTCCCATCGACCGGGATGCTTTGGCTTCTGCACTAAGCATCTGGTGCAAGAACCCGGCGGTCGTGGCTTACCGCGATTCGGTTAATCGGGAAGCTACCGATTATGTGAATCCCGTGGCAGTGGACAATCTCGCAGAGGCTGCACGCCTGTTTCTGCAAGCTGGCGTCATCAGCGCCGCCCAACGTGCCGATGTCGTCAACCGGGTGGCCGTACTGATTGCTAGTGTGCAGGCACAATCCACCCCGAAGCCGAGCGCTGCCAACCGCGACAGCTACATCGAATTCGTCCAATCTGCCTGCGGCGAAGCCAACGGATATCCGTCGAGCGCACTGGCCGATGCCTGGCGTACCCTGGGACTGCCGGCAAGAAAAAAGAAACACTAGACCGTCCGGTATCATCGCGGATCCCAAAGCCAATGCAGAAACGGTCAGCCGGACAGGCTGACCGTTTCTGCTTTTACCCGCCCGCAGCGCAACGCGCCGACCCCTCACCGGGAAGTCAGATGGCGCCACAATCCCTCGACCGAATACAGCGCCAATCCCGTCCAGATCAGCGCGAATCCCAGCATCCGCGCGCCGCCGAAAGGCTCGCCGTACAGCCAGACTCCCAGCATCAGCTGTAGGCTGGGGCCGATGTACTGCAGCAGGCCCACCACCGACAGCGGTATGCGCCGCGCGCCGTAGGCAAACAGCAGCAGGGGCACGGCCGTCACCGGCCCGGCCGACAGCAGCAGCGCGGTGATGCCGGGCTCGGCGCCGAAGGCATGCGAGGACCCGCTCCCGGGCAGCAGCAGGAAAGCCGCTGCCAGCGGCAGCATGACCAGCGTCTCGACAGACAGTCCCTCGAGCGCCCCCAGCGTGGCCGTCTTGCGGATGACGCCGTACAGGCTGAAGGTGATCGCAATCACGAGGCCGATCCACGGCAATTCGCCGGCCGACACGGTCAGCCACAGCACGCCGCCGGCGGCCAGCAGCACCGACAGCCACTGCACCGGACGCAGCCGCTCGCCCAGCGCCATCCCGAACAGCACGTTGAACAGCGGCGTGATGAAATAGCCGAGGCTGGCATCGATGACGTGGCCGGCATTCACGGACCAGATGTAGACGACCCAGTTGGTGCCCAGCATGGCCGCGCTGGCGACGAAAGAGAGCGCGATGCGCGGGCGGGCACGGACTTCCGCCAGCCAGTCCCATTGGCGTCGAGCGCCCAGCACGACCAGCAGGAAGGCCGCCGACCACAGCACGCGATGCGAAAGGATCTCCAGCGGCGGTACCTGCTGCATCAGCCGCAGGTAGGCCGGGAACACGCCCCACAGCGTGAAGGCCGTGCCGGCGGCGGCGACGCCCTTCAGCATCCGCGCCTCACTCGAGGCCCAGCGACAATTGCGGCGTGCTGTCCGGTGCGCCGTCTTTTTGCGCGGGTTTTGCGGCGCGCTTCGGCCGTCCCTCGCGCAGCGGATTGCGGCTGCCATGCTTGTCGAACACGCGGCGGGCCTCGGCCCGCACGTCGGCATCGCGGCGCAGCGCCCACAGGGTGTCGCGCGCATGGCGCGCGGTGGCGAGGTGGTCGACCACGGGTTGCGGATAGTGCTCGCCAATGATCACGCCGCAGGACTGCTGGACGTCCGGCGGCATCTTCCATGGCTCGAACAGCCAGGTGTTGGGCACGGCTTGCAGGGCCGGCAGCCAGCGCCGCACGAAGATGCCCTGCGGATCCTGGTCCTGCGCCTGCTTGACCGGGTTGTAGATGCGCAGCGTGTTGATGCCGGTGACGCCGGACTGCATCTGTATCTGCGGATAGTGGATGCCCGGCTCGTAGTCGAGGAACTCGCGCGCCAGATGCAGGGCCGGTTCGCGCCAGTGGTTCCATAGCTGGTAGCTCGAAAAACTCACCAGCAGCGCGCGCATGCGGAAGTTGATCCAGCCGGTCTCGGCCAGCATTTTCATGCAGGCGTCGATCAGCGGGAAGCCGGTCTCGCCCTTGCGCCAGCACTCGAAGCGGCCGTTGTCGAAATGCGGCTCGCGCACGCCGTCGAAGCCGCGATGCACGTTGCGGAACTCGATCTCGGGCTCGGCCTCCAGTTTCTGGATGAAATGGCAGTGCCAGTGCAGCCGGCTCTCGAACGACTTCAGCCCCTCCAGCACGCCCCTCGGGCGCGCGGGCTCCGGCAGGGCCTGAAGCTCGGCGCGTGTCTTCCATACCTTGTGCGCGATCTCGCGAATCGACAGCGCGCCGTAGGCGATGTACGGCGACAGCCGCGAGCAGTGATCCTCGGCCGACAGCGGGCTCGACATCGAATAGCGGTAGGCCGCGAGGTGCCTGCCAAAAAACTCCTTCACCAGTTGCGCCGCCTGCCGGCGACCGCCGGTTTGGCGCGCGGGCTTGTCCTCGCCGTCCATGCCCATCCAGCGCGGCTGCATGATGCCGTTCGGCGTCAGCGTGCCGTCGGGCTTGCCGAGGAAGTCCGGCGCGGCCAGCGTCGGCTGTTTCATCCGCTGCATCCAGAGCGACGACCATTCATTACGCGACCCAAGCCGGCGCACCACGCCATTCGACGAAAATTCCTTCCAAGCGATGCCGTTCTCGCGGCACCAGGCGGCAACGCGCTTGTCGCGCTCGTAGCTGATCGCGTTGCCGGTTTCCTCGTGCGAGTACAGCGAGAACGGCCCGAAAGCATCTAGCACGCGCTTGAGCACCGTGACGATCTCGCCGTATTGGATCAGCAGCGGGCTGCCGCGTGCCGACAGGGCCTGGTCGAGATCCGTCAGGCACTCGTTGATGAAATGGATGTGCTGCGGCGCGCAATCCGGCGCCCGCACCAGCTCGGG
>JAMNXS010000017.1 GCA_023653025.1 Burkholderiaceae bacterium | reverse complement strand
CCTGCCGGCCGCGCAAGCCCAGTCGCCTGTCCGGTCAGAAAGCGAGGCCGAGCGCCAAGCGCAGCAACCGATTCCGTCAGCCCGCAATTTCCTTGGCCTCGGCATCGGTGCCTTCCCGAAAACCTCCGGCAGTAGCGGCTTGCGCACGCTGGTGCTGCCGGTGATTCAGTACACATGGGGCGACGTCGCCTACGTGACCGGGCTCAAGGCCGGTCTGTGGGGATATACGTCTGCGGACCGTTCGCTGCGGGTGGGACTGTATGCCGAGCCGCGCTTCGGTTACGAAGCCGCCGATGGCACTCGTACCGCCGGCATGGCCGACCGCGACTTCGCGATCGATGCCGGCCCGAGCGTGCGCTGGACGACGCCGGTCGGCGTGCTGAATGTCGATGTCGGATTCGACGTGACCGGCAAGAGCGACGGGCGGGTCGCGCAGTTGCAGTTCATCCGGCCGCTGATTACCGAGCGCGGCTTTCGCCTGAACGGCCTGGTCGGCGCGACCTGGCAGAATGCGGCGATGAACAATTACTACTGGGGCGTGCGTGCCTCTGAAGCCACGGGCGGCCGTCCCGCGTACAATGCCGGCGCCGGCACTGCCTTGTCGGTCGGATTGAGCGGCTTGTATGCCACCGGGCCCGGCGGCGCGCTGTTTTACGGCGCTAGCCTGAACCGCCTGTCCGACGCCCAGGCCGACAGCCCGATTGCCGAGCGCCGCTTCACGCCGGTGATCTATTTTGGCTACGGCTGGCGCCTGTAACCCCCTCTGGAGATCGCCATGCGCGTTTACCTGATCGACCCGGTCGCCCGGACGGTCCACGCCGAGGACGTGGCCGACGGCGAAGCCGGCATCGGCCGCCTGATCGGCTATGACAGCCTCGATTTCGACGAGATCGACGACAACGGCGACCGCCTGTTCTTTGACGAGTCCTGCTTCATCCGCCACGGCCCGGACATGCCGCGCTTCAAAGTCGACAGCCTCGCGCCAGTAGCCGGCCGGGGTGTGATCACCGGCGGGCAGCCGGGCGGCAAGCCGCTGTCCGACGCGATCATCGCCCTGGACGCACTACGCGCCCGCGTCGCCTTCCTGTAGTTCGGACGGCCGCCTCGCCTGTCAAGCCGGCAGGCGATGCATCAACGCCACACCTTCGCCGGGCGGCTGCACGCGAGGCCATGGCGAAGGTCCGGCCGGTGCCACTGCCGCACCGCCTCGGCGCCTCTCCTGCAAGCTGGGCGCTCCGAATTCGCCGGGAGCGCGCAGTGCCAGACGACTATGACAGTCCGTGGAAGGACGCCATCGAGCGCTACTTCTCGGACTTCCTGCACTTTTATTTCCCGCAGGCCCATGCGCAAATTGACTGGCAGGTGCCGCCGGTTTTTCTCGATCAGGAATTGCGTGCCGTGGTCCGCGACGCGGAGCTGGGCAGGCGCTTCGTGGACAAGCTGGTCCGCGTGATGCGGCAAGGCGGAAGGCCGGAGTGGCTATACGTGCACATCGAAGTTCAAGGCAGCACGGGCGACGAATTCGCCGAACGCATGTTCGTCTACCACTACCGTCTGTATGACCGCTACCGCCAGCCGATCGCCAGTCTTGCGGTACTGGCCGACGACCGACCTGATTGGCGCCCGGAGCGTTTCCACTATGACGCGTGCGGCTGTCATCTGAGCCTGCGCTTTCCGGTAGCTAAACTGCTCGACTGGGTAGGCAGCGAAGCCCGGCTGGATGACGGCAACAATCCGTTCTCGCTGGTCACTCGCGCGCATCTGTGCACCCGTGCGACGCGCGACGATGTCCGGGCTCGTTTCGCGGCCAAGTGGCAACTCGTTCAGAGCCTGTACCAGCGCGGCTGGGATCGACAGCAGGTCATCGATCTGTTCAGAATCATCGACTGGATGATGTACCTGCCGCCGGAGCTGGATGCGAATTTGCAGCAGGAGTTGCAGCAATTGGAGGAGGAAAGAAACATGCCTTACCTGAGTACGATGGAGCGCAGGGCCATCGAAAATGGCCTGAAGCAGGGGATCGAGCAAGGAATGCAGCAGGGCATGCAGCAAGGGATGCAGCAGGGCATGCAGCAGGGCATGCAGCAGGGCATGCAGCAGGGCATGCAGCAGGGACGGATCGACGGCAAGCGGCAGTGCCTGGTTCGCGTGCTGTCATCCCGCTTCGGAGATTTGCCGCAGTGGGCGGGCGAGCGGCTGCTGGCCGCCGGCGAGGCGGACCTCGATGCCTGGATCGAGGTCATGCTGTCGGAAGACTCGCTCGATGCAGTCCTCGGGCGTCCCGCCCACTGACGACGCGATCGGCGTGGCAGGCTGGGCGGCTTGCCGTCACTGCGCCGGGTCAGCCCTCGGCGACACGTGCGGCCAGATGCGCAAGCGCCTCCTGAACCTGGTCGACGAGCACCAGGCACTGGTCGCCGGGTTTCAGCATGGCCAGCGCACGGTCGATCGCGATGAATTCACCGCGAATCTCCTCGACATGCGATGCCCGCGCGGCGCCCGCGAGCCCTTCGCGCAGCAGCCCGATGACCTCGCCGTCGGCGCGGCCGCGCTGGCAGGCGTCTTCGTAGAGCAGGACGTTGTCGAAGGCGGCACCGAGCACGCGCGTGAGTTCACGCAAATCCTCGTCGCGCCGGTCGCCGGCGCCACTGACGACCACCGTCCGGCGCATGCCGTCGGCAGCGGGTATCGCATCGAAGGCAGCGACCAGCGCACGCATCGCGTGCGGGTTGTGGCCGTAATCGGCGACCACGGTCGCATCCCGGTAGCGCATCCGGTTGAAGCGGCCCGGGGCGCCTTCGACATCGTTGTTGAAGCTTCGCAGGCCGGCGACCACCTCGTCCCACGGCAGGTCCAGCGCCTGGCAGGCGCCGACAGCCGCCAGCGTATTCTCGATCTGGAAGCCCAGTAGCCCACCCTGTGTGAGCGGCACGTCGGCCAAGGCCATCCGGTGCAGCTGCGCGCCCTCGGCCACGACGATATCGCCCTGCTCGACGAACACCACGCGGTGCCCGCGCGCGCGGTGCGTGACCAGCACCGGATGGAAGGGGTTTTGCGCGAAAAAGACAACCTTGCCCGGGCAGTGCGGCGCCATCGCGGCCACCAGCGGATCGCTCGCGTTCAGCACCGCATAGCCATTGGCAGCGACGTTCTGCACGATCATCTGCTTGACGCGCGCCACGTCCGGCGGCGTGTGGATGTGATTCATGCCGAGGTGATCGCCCTCGCCGATGTTGGTCACCACCGCCACCGAGCACTTGTCGAAGCCGAGACCCTCGCGCAGCATGCCGCCGCGCGCAGTCTCCAGCACGGCCGCCTGCACGTGCGGGTGCGACAGCACGTTGCGCGCACTCTTCGGGCCGCTGCAGTCGCCGCTGTCGGTCTGCCGGCCGCCGACGTAGACGCCGTCGGTATTGGTCATGCCAACGCAGAGCCCTTTGTGCGCCAGGATGTGCGCGATCAGGCGGGTAGTCGTGGTCTTGCCGTTGACGCCGGTGACGGCCACCACCGGAATGCGCGCATCGTCGCCCGGCTCGAACATCTGCTGGATCACCGCCTCGCCGATATTGCGGCCCTTGCCGTAGGACGGGTTCAGGTGCATCCGCAGGCCGGGCGCGGCGTTGACCTCGACGATGCCGCCGTTCTGTTCCTCCAGCGGACGCGTGATGCTTTCGCAGACGACATCGACGCCGCAGACGTGCAGCCCGACCATGGCTGCCGCGTCGATCGCGCGCGATGCCACTTCCGGATGCACGTCGTCGGTCACGTCGGTCGCGGCGCCGCCGGTCGACAAATTAGCGTTGTTGCGCAACACGACGCGGCGCCCAACCTCGGGCACCGAGTCCGGCGTCAGGTTCTGGCCCGAAAGGCAGGCAATGGCAATGTCGTCGAAGCGTATCTTGGTCAGCGCGGTGGCATGGCCGTCGCCGCGCCGCGGGTCGGCATTGACCTGATCGACCAGCGAGCGTACCGACTGGCGGCCGTCGCCGACGACTTGCGGCGGATCGCGCCGCGCGGCGGCTACCAGCCGGTTGCCGACGACCAGCAAGCGATAATCGCTGCCGGGGAAAAACTTCTCGACCAGCACCGGGCCCTTGCCGCGCGCGGCGACCGTTGCCGCCTCGAAGGCCTGGTCCAGTTGCTCGCGCGTCTGGATGTTCACCGTCACGCCTTTGCCTTGGCTGCCGTTCTGCGGCTTGCATACCACCGGCAGCCCGATGCGCAGCGCGAGCTCCCAGGCCTCGTCGGTCGTCTTCACCGGCGCACCCGCCGGCACCGGCACGCCGGCGGCATGCAGCAGGTGCTTGGTCAGATTCTTGTCCTGCGCGATGGTCTCGGCCACCGCGCTGGTCGAGTCCACTTCGGCGGCCTGGATGCGGCGCTGCCGGTGGCCCCAGCCGAGCTGCACCAGACTGCCGCTGGTCAGGCGGCGAAAAGGTATGCCGCGCGCAACCGCGGCATTGACGATCGAACCGGTCGAGGGGCCGAGCCGTAGGTCTTCGTCCAGCTCGCGCAGTTCGCCCAGCATCGCAGCGACATCAGGCGCCGGCGCATCCGCCGGCAGCGCGCCGCGCACGAGATCATGGGCATACTGGGACAGTTGCATCGCGAACTTCAGCGCCAGCCGGCCCACCTCTTCCTCGCTGTACTCAACCACTACCTGATACAGGTGCGGCACCGGCGTGGCGTTCACCACCGAAAACGACAGCGGGCATCCGGCTTTGACCTGCAGCGCCAGCATGGCGGCTTCCAGTACGTGCGCCAGCGTGATCGGCCCGTGGTAGCCGGAGGCGCGCAAATCGGCGACGCCCGGACAGAGCGCGCGCAGCCGGTCTTCGAAGCCGTGCAGGCGGTCGATCTCGCATTCGGCCGGCGAGCATTGCACCTCCATTTCGAGGGCGGTATAGCGGCTCCACAAGTTCGGGCCGCGCAGGGCGCGGGTCTGTTTCAGTTCCATGGTCTTCGTCGGTTCCGGTGGTGCGTCAGGCGATCACGAGGGTTTGCGGCGTGACCGTGCCATAAGTGTCGAGGCCGGTGCGTATCGTCTGCGCGTCGAGCCCGAGCGCCCAGGCCCCGGCCACCGAAGCCAGCAGCACGTCGGCGGGCAGGGCGGCGGCGGACGGCGACAGCTCGTGCTGCAGGTGCAGGCGATCGATGATGCCGTGGCCCTCGGCGCGCACGAGGTATCCGTCCTCGAGGTACAGTACCCGGCCCCCGGCCTCGCGATGCGCGAGCAGCGCCGCATGCATGCCATCCTGCGCATACAGCAGCACGTCGCCGTCGCACAGCTCGGCCATCGCCAGCACCGTCTCGTCGGTCGCGTTGAGCACTGCCGCGCCGGCCTCGACCACCACATCGACCTGCGTGCGCAGGATCTTGAAGCGATGCTCGGGCTCGGTCATCAGCTGCACGTCCAGCCCCGGCACCGGCCGGCTGTCGGTGACGATGCCGACCTGGCAGCGGTCGTAGGCCAGGCCCTCGGTCAGCAGCGACATCGGGTCGTTCTCGAACACGGCCGCCTCGACATTGCGGTTGATCAGCAGGCGCTGGCCCGGCTCCCAATGGGCGCAGTCGCGGTCCTCGAGCTGCCGGGCGCCGACGAACAGGCCGTCGCGGCAGGCCACGCCGACGCGGGCGCCGGACAACTGAATCAGCCACGCGACCAGCCGCGCGACCTGCGTCGTGCCTGCGCTGCCGGCAATGCCGACGATCGGAATGCGGCCGCGCTGGCCCTCGGGGAACAGGTGGCTGACGATGGCATCGCCGACCGCTTGCGGCTGGCCCTCGGCCGGCTTCAGGTGCATCAGCAGGCTCGGACCGGCGTTGACCTCGACCACCGCGCCGGCTTGCGACGCCAGCGGTTGCGAAATGTCGCGGCAGACGAGGTCGATGCCTGCGATGTCGAGCCCGACCACGCGCGCGGCCAGCGTGCAGATGTGGGCGGTTTCGGGGTGGATGCGGTCGGTGCACTCGATCGCGTGGTTGCCGTTGGCCGCGATCAGCACGCGCTGGCCGCTGGCTGGCACCGCATCCGGCGTCAGGCGCTGGCGCAGCAGGTTGGCGAGAATCACGCTGTTGGTGCGCGGCTGTAGCCGCTCGAGCGGATGGATGTCCGCGTTGCCGCGTCGCGGGTCGCTGTTAATCTGCACCTCGACCAGCTGCTCGACGCTGGACGCGCCGTCGCCGGTCACCCAGGCGCTCTCGCCGCGCGCGACCGCGACCACCTTTCCGCCGACCACCAGCACGCGGTGCTCGTCGCCTTCGATGAACTGCTCGACGATCACGTCCGGATCCTCGGCGCGCGCGACCGCATAAGCGGCCAGCACCTCGTCCTGCGTGCGCAGGTTCAGCATCACGCCGCGTCCGCGGTTACCGTCGCGCGGCTTGACTACAACCGACATGCCGATCTCCTGCGCCGCCTCCCATGCTGCGTCGGGGCTGTGCACCACCTCGCCGTAGGGAACGGGCACGCCGCACGAGCGCAGCAGCGACTTGGTCAGGTCCTTGTTGCCGGCGATGCCCTCGGCGATGGCGCTCGTCAGGTCGGTTTCGGCGGTCCAGATGCGGTTTTGCCGGGCGCCGTAGCCCAACTGCACGAGGTTGCCCTGGTTGAGGCGGATGTGCGGAATCTTGCGCCGCTTCGCGCTGGCCACGATGTGCGCGGTGGACGGGCCCAGGTAGAAGTCGTCAATCGCCTTGCGGATCTTCGCCAGCTCGGGCTCGACGTCGAAGGACTCGCGGTTGATCACTGCGTGCATCAGTGCGAGACCGGAGGCCAGTGCCGTGCGGCCGACTGTCTCGTCCGGCACCCGGAACACCATCCGGTAGGTGCCGGGTGTCGTCGTCTCGCGTGTCTGGCCGAAGCCGGCCTCCAGGCCGGCCAGTTCCAGCAGTTCGATGATCACGTGCTCGAGCACGTGCCCCATCCACGTGCCCTCGCGCAGCCGCTGCTCGAAGCCGTACGGCACGCCCGGGCTGCAGTGATGGATCGCCACTTGTGGCAACACCGACAACAGGCGCTCGACGAAGCCGGGCTGGCGGTGGCTGGGCCAGTCCTCGAGCACGCCGAGGTCGAGCCAGGCTTCGATCACGGGCGTATAAGTCCACATGTTCGGGCCGCGCAGGTAGGTCACGCGCAGCACG
Organism: Burkholderiaceae bacterium; assembly: GCA_023653025.1. GTDB lineage: Bacteria > Pseudomonadota > Gammaproteobacteria > Burkholderiales > Burkholderiaceae_D > Pernthalerella. The sequence continues at coordinate 36,475 of JAMNXS010000017.1, read as the reverse complement.
TCGATATGCAGCGGGCCGGGCGGCATGCTCGCGGGCAGGTCGGGGGAGGTCATGGGGCGGGAAAGTCGGACAAAAGGGTAAGATAGCGGATTGTTTGGACTGACCCGCCGGTTTCGGCGACAATCCGCGCTGCCCGCAATGCGGGCCGCGATGGTTCAGTCCATCCGGATGATCGATTCGATTGCAATGCTCATTTTCTGATTCATGCCGCCCAGCGCAACTACCACTGCGGACGCCTCGCCTGCCGACATCCGGCCCGGCATCCGCGTCCTGCCTCCGCTTCGCGCCGGCGAGCAGATCCTCGCGACGCTGGAGCCGGACCTGAACCCCGCGCTCCAGTTCGAGGACAGCAAGGTTTTCCTGACGACGGAGCGAATGATAAGCGATTCGGATGGCGCAGGGTGGACCAGCTGGCCGCTGGCCTCCGAATTGACACTTCATCACAGCGACCACGGCGGCGTCGCCACGCTGGCGCTGAACAACCCCGGCGGGACGCTGGCGCGCTGGCGCTTCACGCTCGGCCAGGAGGTCGGCGCGGTGCGCTTCATCCAGCAGTTTGACAAGCTGCAGGCGGCCCGCTCCGGCCAGCCGGCACCGGCCGACGACGGCGCGGCCCGCTGCCCGAGCTGCCAGTCGCCGCTTCCCGAGGAAAGCGAGGAATGCCCGGTCTGTCACCGCGAGCTGCTCGAGCCGGTCTCGACCTGGGTACTGTTTCGCCTGTGGCGCTTCGCCCGGCCGTACAAGATGCAGCTGCTGCTCGGCTTCTTCCTGACGCTGGCCTCGACCGCCGCGCTGATGGTGCCGCCCTACCTGTCGATGCCGCTGATGGACGAGATCCTGATCCCGACGCAGAAGGGCACCGAGATCGACACCCATGACGTCGTCATCTACCTGTCCGGCCTGCTGGCCGCGGCCATGACGGCCTGGGGCCTGGGCTGGTGGCGCACCTACCTGCTGGCGCTGGTGTCCGAGCGCATCGGCGCCCACCTGCGCACCGCGACCTTCGACCACCTGATGACGCTGTCGCTCGATTACTTCGGCGCCAAGCGCACCGGCGACCTGATCGCGCGCATCGGCAACGAATCGGACCGCATCTGCGTCTTCCTGTCGCTGCACGCGCTCGATTTTGCGACCGACGTGCTGCTGCTGACAATGACGACGGTCGTGCTGTTCACGATCAACCCGTGGCTGACCGTCGTCACGCTGCTGCCGCTGCCATTGATCATGTGGCTGATCCACTCGGTGCGCGACCGCCTGCGCACCGGCTTCGAAAAAATCGACCGCATCTGGAGCGACGTCACCAACGTGCTGGCCGATACCATTCCCGGCATCCGCGTGGTGAAGGCCTTCGCGCAGGAAGGCCGCGAGTCCGGCCGCTTCCGCGACGCGAACATGCACAACCTCGCCGTCAACGACAAGCTAAATCGTACCTGGAGCCTGTTTGCGCCGACCGTCACGATGCTGACCGAAGTCGGCCTGCTGATCGTCTGGGCCTTCGGCATCTGGCTGGTGATACACCACGGCGTGACCGTCGGCGTGCTGGTAGCCTTTATCGCCTACATCGGCCGCTTCTACGGCCGCCTCGACTCGATGAGCCGGATCGTCTCGCACACGCAGAAGGCGGCAGCCGGCGCCAAGCGCATTTTCGACATCCTCGACCACAGTTCCAGCGTGCCCGAGCCGGCCAGCCCGGTGCCGGTGGCCGCGATACCGGGCGCGATCTCGATTCGCGACGTCGGCTTCCGGCACGGCAGCCGCCGCATCCTCAAGGGCATCAACTTTGACATCCGTCCCGGCGAGATGATCGGACTCGTCGGCCACAGCGGCTCCGGCAAGAGCACGCTGATCAACCTGATCTGCCGCTTCTACGACGTTACCGACGGCGCGATCATGGTCGACGGCACCGACATTCGGCGCTTCTCGGTCGGCGACTACCGCAAGCACATCGGCCTCGTCCTGCAGGAGCCTTTCCTGTTCCACGGCACCATCGCCGAGAACATCGCCTACGGCAAGCCGGGCGCCACGCGCGCCGACATCATCGCCGCGGCCCGGGCCGCCCATGCGCACGAGTTCATCCTGCGGCTGCGCCACGGCTACGATTCCATCGTCGGCGAGCGCGGCCAGGGGCTGTCCGGCGGCGAGCGCCAGCGCATCTCGATCGCGCGCGCGCTGCTGATCAACCCGCACATCCTGATGCTCGACGAGGCGACCTCCTCCGTCGATACCGAAACCGAAAAGGAAATCCAGAAGGCGCTCGACAATCTCGTGCAGGGGCGCACCACGATCGCGATCGCGCACCGGCTCTCGACGCTGCGCCGCGCCGACCGGCTGGTCGTCCTCGAGCGCGGCGAGGTGGTCGAGATCGGCTCGCATGACGAACTGATGGCAAGGCAGGGCGCGTACTGGCGGCTTTACGAGGCGCAGGCGCGCAATGTCGATACCGAGGACCGCGCGCCGGTGCCCCTGCACATTCCGTTGGCAAAGGCAGGCAACGCATGACCGAGGAATCCACTGGCAAGGCATGGATGCCGAACGCGCACCGGCTCGCGCGCGACAGTTACGGCAGGCTGGTGTTTACCGACGAGTCCGGCACCAGCCACATCGGCGTCGTGCCGGCGCAGGCATTCCCGATCGACGCGCCTGGCGAGAACGTGTCGCTGCTGGACGCCGACGGGCACGAACTGGTGTTCATCGCCCAGATCTCCGGGCTGGATGCCGATGCGCGCCGGCTGGTGCTCGAGGTCATCGCGGAGCGCGACTTCCTGCCCGTGGTCGACCGGCTGCTGTCGGTATCAACCTACGCCACGCCCAGCACCTGGGAAGTGCAGACCGACCGCGGCCTGACCCGTTTCGTGCTCAAGGGCGAGGAAGACATCCGGCGGCTGCGCAACGGCGGCCTGCTGATCACCGACAGCCATGGCGTGACCTATCGCGTCACCGACATGCGGGCGCTCGACCGCCACTCGCGCAAGCTGCTGGACCGCTTTCTCTGAAGCAGGCTCCCGGTGCCCGATTCACTGCCCGCCGGCAGGCTGTGCAATCGCGTTTTCCGGATTCATGAAGATTGGCCGCCCGTCCGGCGTGTTCAGCGGAATGATCACTTCCTTGCCGCTGTCGTCCTTCAGCAATGCACACAGCGTGTGCGACGAGCGTAGCTCGCCGTTGAGTTCGACTTCGAGATCGGCGATCACGAGTTCGACGCCGGAGAGTATCTGCCTGACTTTCATCGCTTCATCCTTCAGGTGGGGTGTCTTGCGCGCAGTGTAGTCATTTTCGCGGCGCGACGCACCCGCCGCCTACGCCCGCCGCCTACGCCCGCCGCCTATAATCGCGGCGTGAATACACCTTCGACCACGCGCCCGTCGTCGGCGCTGCTGCGCTGGCCGCTGCCGGCACTGCTCGCCTGGGGCGGCAGTTGGCTGCTGCATGCCGCGCTGCTGCGCGCGGGCCTGCCGGCGTGGCTGCCGGTGACACTGGCGACCGCCGCCGGCGTGTTGCTGAGCGTGCTGGCCGGCACCCTGTCGCGGCGGATCGCGATTGCCGCCGGTTTTCCGCTGTCGCTGCTGCTCTCCGGCAGCGTCGCGCTGCCCGCCTGGGCGTGGCTGCTGCCGCTGCTGCTGGTTCTGCTCGTCTATCCGATCAACGCCTGGCGCGATGCGCCGCTGTTTCCCACGCCCGCCGCCGCGCTCGGCGACCTCGCGCGGCACGCTCCGTTGCCGGCCGGCGCGCTCGTGCTCGATGCCGGTTGCGGCCTCGGCGACGGTCTGCGCGCGCTGCGGCGTGCCTATCCGGACGCGCAACTGTCCGGCATCGAATGGAGCTGGCCGCTGCGCGCGCTGGCCGCGCTGCGTTGTCCGTGGGCGCGCATAAGGCAGGGCGACATGTGGAAGAGCGACTGGTCCGATGTCGATATGGTCTATCTGTTTCAGCGACCGGAAAGCATGCCGCGCGCGGTGCAGAAGGCGCGTGCCGAGATGAAGCCGGGCGCGTGGCTGGTCAGCCTCGAGTTTCCGGCGCTCGAACTGACGCCGGCGGCGCGGCTACAGGCAGTCGAGGGCAAGCCCGTATGGATTTACCGTGCGCCGTTCAGATAAATCCCCCCGCATAGGTCACCACGACACCGCCGGTATTGATCTTGAAGCGCGAGATTCCCGGCAGGTCTTCCGTGTTCACGCCGCCGAGGTCCAGCTTCCTCACGCCGCGCTCCTGCAGCAGGCCCATCGCCCGCCACAGGATGAGGTTGTGTGCATTATGTTCTCGCCCCTGCGGCGTCGACCAGCCTAGCTGGTAGGTGGCGGCGCTGCCGTGGATCAGGAACAGCATCGCCGCCACCGGCCGCGATTGCCACTCGGCTTGCAGGATCAGCGCCGCCTGTCGCCGGTCGGCATGAGCGGCGAGGTAGTGGTCGATGAAGGCCGGCGGCAGCGCGTAAAAACGCTTGCGCTCGCGCTGTCGCATTTCCTCCTGCAGCACCCGGCGGTAAGCGTCCGGCTGCGGCGCAACCTCTATGACAGCCAGCGCCGAACGCTCGGCCGCGGCCAGCCGGTTGCGCCAGTACGGATGCAGTGCGGCGCGCAAATGGGCAGCCGATTGCGTCAGGTCGAGCATGACCGTCGAATAGCCGGTCAGCACGCGCGTCAGCGCAGCGAGCGACGGGTCGCGCTCATTGGTCAGGTCCGGCGAGAAAAGAATGAAGCGGGGCCGGCGCATCGGCAGCGAGCGCCTGAGCGCGCGATAGATTCCTGCGCAGTCGGCCGCTGATACCGTTTCCGTCCACAACGGCCCGCGCGTACACAGCGCCACGCCAAGCGCACCCGCATAGCGGCGGCACAGGAACTGGGCGAGGGCGACCGTCCGCCCGTCGATCCGCACCTCGGCGCGATGTACCTGCACCCGCGGCGTGGCCAGGCTCTCGCCGTAGGCCCAGTGCTGCTGCAGCGAAGCGCCGAGCGCCGCATGTGCGGCATCCCAGGCAGCGCGGGGCGTGTCGTTCCAGAGGATCTGCATGCTGCTGTCCGTGTTGGCTGTCATCCCGCATTCTTCATTGTGTTTTCCGGGCTTCGATGCCCCGATGCCTCGGTGCAGCGCCATTCCGGCGGCCCGTATAATCCAGCACCGATGAAACCTTTACAACCTCCGTCCCGACAAGGCCCGGCCGTCCGCGGCCACCGGCTCGGCAAGCCCAGGCTCACTGCCGCCGGCTGGCTGCTGATCCTGCTCTGGCTCGGCATGCCCGCGATGCTGCTCGGCGCCGCACTTGATGCCGGGCTGCAATGGCTCAGCGGCGACTGCGTCGGCCTCTGGTGCCTGTTGCGCTAAATCGTTTTCAACAAGGCAATATCTGGCGTGCCGCCATTCCCGACCTCGTCAAAGGGTGGTGTTATTCGGCAGTTTGTTTCACAATTGCAATAATAACTTCCGGAAACTTGCTTGAGTTGTCGGAGTTTGTGTCGATACACCTATCGATACCAAGCGTCCGGCCCAGTCCGGGCGCAGTGCGACTTGCACAAGGAGAAGCAGATGTTTTTTTTCGTGGGTCTGGCGGTGGTGTTTGGCTGCGTGTTCGGCGGCTACATCATGGCAGGCGGCAAAATGGCACCGATCATCAAGGCTGCGCCAATCGAAGGCTTCATCATCGTCGGCTCGGCGATCGGCGCAGCGCTGATCGGCAACAGCATGGGCATCTTCAAGGGCGCCATTGGCGGCATCGTCAAGTGCATCAAGGGGCCGACCTACAAGGCATCCGACTACCTTGACCTGATTCTCCTCGTCGGCAAGCTGCTGAGCGTGATGAAGAAGGAGGGCGCGGTCGCGCTCGAAGCGCATGTGGAGAACCCCGACTCGTCGGCCATCTTCGGCGAATACCCGAAGCTGGCGAAGGATCACGCGATCGTCCACATGATTTGCGACACCCTGCGGTTGGTTGTGATCGCGCAGGGCAACCTTGACGCCGACGCGGTCGACGACGTGATGAAGAACGCGATCAAGACCCACCACCATGACGAACTGAAGTTCCAGGGCACGCTGGCATCGATCGCCGGCGCGCTGCCGGCGCTGGGCATCGTGGCCTGCGTTTTGGGCGTGATCAAGACCATGGGCGCGATCGACCAGCCGCCGCCGGTGCTCGGCGGCCTGATCGGCTCCGCGCTGGTCGGCACCTTCCTCGGAGTGTTCGTGGCCTACGGGCTGTTCGACCCCTTGGCCAACCGCCTCGGCCAGATCATTGACGAGGATGGCCAGGTGTTCAAGGTCATCAACGAAATGATCGTCAACACCTTGCGCGGCCACCCTTTGCCGCTGGTGATCGAGGCCGCGCGCGGCGTGATCTCGCATCACAACCAGCCCGGATTCGCCGAAGTCTTCGACGGTCTGCGCGGCAAGTAGCGCAGCCGACCCCGTCACCGACAAGGCCCGCGAGCAATCGCGGGCCTTGTGCTTTTTTGGTGTCGCAAAACCGTCAGCCGGTCTGGCACGATGCTTGCAAACGTTCTGACATCTGGAATGGATTTTCCGCTGGGGAGCAGAGCATGCAGGAACGTGCAAAAACCATTATTGAAACAACATCGAAGTCGCTCGGCCTGCCCGACGCGCGCCCGCGCCGCGCCGCCGGCATCGGCGTACAGTCGCTGTGGCGCCGCCACGGCTGGGTGCCGCCGACCGAAGTGGGCAAGGATTTCCGCGCTTCTCTGCGCAATACTGTTGACCGTCTGGCAGTAAAGTACTGATTGTCTCCTCCCTGTTCTTCGGCCACGAAGACTCGGGTTAGGCCCGCGCACGCCGCGGGCTATTTTTTTGTACCCTGTCGCCATGGCAGGACGCATACGTCGCAAGCTGATCGAGGCAGCACAAGTCGATGCACCGGAAAAAGATCCGGTCGCCTGCCGGCTGTGCGGCCGGTCGATCACGCCGGCGCATCTCGATCTTCACCACCTCGTTCCCAAATCGCAGGGCGGGCGCGAAACCGTCCCGCTCCATCGCATCTGCCACCGGCAAATTCATGCGCTGCTGACCGAAAAAGAACTGGCACGCGACTATCCGACGATCGACGACTTGCTGGCACATTCGGACATCAGTCGTTTCGTTGCATGGATACGCAGCAAGCCGGAAGACTTCAGCGAACGCACGTTCAAGAGCCAGCGTTTGCGGCGCAAGTGAGCCCGCTGCGAGCGCGGCCATCGCTTGCTATGATTGGCACGCCATTCGGTCTATGACGGAGAGCTCGATGAACCCTGCAGCCGCTGTCAGTTTCACCCTGGCCAGCCCGGCCGCGACCCTGCGCAAGGGCGTCGATGCCAGCGTTGCGTAACGCAGGGGATCGGCCATGAACGCCAACCCGTCACGCCGCCGCTTCCTGCAGTCGGCCGCCGCTCTCGGTGCTGCCTCGCTGGTCGGCGGCGGCTGCACTACCCGCACCCGGCTGCCGAACGTGGCTGTCATCGACCGCGACTGGTCGGATGCCGTGCGCCGCCGGCCCGTGCCAGCCCGGCTCTACCTGCCCGAACCGTTGCCGCCGCAGCGCGTGCCGCTGCTGGTCTTCTCGCACGGCATCGGCGGCTCGCGCGAAGGCTACAGCTACCTTGGCAGCTATCTGGCCAGCGAGGGGATTGCCTGCCTGCACCTGCAGCATGTCGGCAGCGACCGCCGCGTGTGGTGGGAGGGAGCGCCGTTTTCTGTCGTCGATCGCTTGCAGCGTGCCGCCGCCGAGGCAGAGGCGCGGGCGCGGGTCGACGATGTGCGCTTTGCGCTCGACCGCATGACCAGCGGCGAGCTCGCGACCATTATCGACGAGCACCGCATCGTCGCCGCCGGCCATTCCTACGGCGCCAACACCACGCTGCTGCTGGGCGGCGCGCGCGTCGAGCGCGACGGCCGGCCGATCGAACTCAGGGACGAGCGTGTGCAGGCAATCATTCTGATCTCCGCGCCGCCGTTTTATGGCGAGCGCACGATGCAGTCCATCCTCTCGCCGGTGCGCGCGCCGAGCCTGCACGTGACGGCTACCGACGACGTGATCCGGATTCCCGGCTACTACAGCGACCTGCGCGACCGGCTCGCGATCTTCGACCTGATCGGCAGCGAGCGCAAGTCGCTGGCGGTTTTCGAAGGTGGCTCGCACAGCGTCTTCACCGACCGCAACCTCACCGGCGGGCTGCAGCGCAACGGCGAGCTCAAGCGCGCCACGCGCGAACTCGCGCTGGCTTTCGTGCGCGAGTCGTTCGACGCCGACGGGCTGGCGCTGGCGGCGTGGCGCGAGCGCCACCGGCCGCTGCTGGCCCGCTTCGTCGCCTAGAACTTGTAACCAATCCGGATGATGTAGTCGGTCGGGTTGATGTCGAGCCGCCCCGTCGTCGTCAGGCCCGCACCGGCGCCGGTGCCGGTCAGCGTGACATCGGTGCGCAGCGGCAGGTAGGACACCGACGCATTGATCGACCACCTGTCGTCGAGGTGGTAGATGAATCCCGCGTTGTAGACCGGCGCCCACGACGACGACAGCTCGGCCGAGCCGCCGGCCAGCGTGACGACCAGCGGATCGGACTGGTTGATGCGGATGCGGTCGAAGCGCGCATAGGCGACCCCCAGGCCCAGATAAGGACGCCAGCGACTGCCCGGCTCGAGGAACAGCCATTTGCCGACCACGGCCGGCGTCCATGCGCGGGCCTTCGCCGCGTTCGGATGCTCCTGCGGCAGGCTGCCGTTCGGCAGGAACAGGCTCACGTCCAGTGTCGGCGGCACGCCGAGCGAGAGTTCGGCCGCGAGATGGTCGGTGAACATGTGCATCACGCTGAACGACGCGGTGGTGGTGCTGGCGATATCGGCTCGCGCATCGACCAGCGCCGGGTTGAACACTGCGGCCGCCGGTGTGCCGGCCGAACTGACCGGACTCAGGCTAGCGTCGGGCACGATGTGCGCGATGCCGAGGTTCAGGATCGTGTCGCCTGCTTGTTGTGCGGCGGCGGGCAGGGTGGCCAGCAGCGCCAGGGCGGCCGGCAACCCGGCGATGATTCGCTTCATGATCATCCTCCGTGCGGATAGTCGATGAAGCGATTGTTCGCCGTCAAATTTTGCCGGTCTTGGGCAGGATCAAGCCCGCCGTCTGCGGAAGATCAGGCCGTCTTGATGAAGTAAATCACGGTCAGCGAGGCGCCGACAGCGATCACCAGTCGCTTGAGCCAGATCGCCGGCAGCTTGCGCGCGAAAGCCGCGCCGACATAGCCGCCGATGGCGGCCGTGACGAGCGCCACCAGCGTATGCGGCCAGCTGATCGCGCCGGCGATGATGAAGGTCGCAGCCGCCACCGTGTAGTTCATGGCCGAGGTCAGGTTCTTCAGCGCATTGATTTCCTGGATGTCCTCGAAGCCCTGGATCGAGAGCGCCGCCAGCGTCAGGATACCCATGCCGGCGCCGAAAAAGCCGCCGTAGATCGCCACGGCCAGCTGGAACAGCGCGCCGCCGGCGCTGCCCGGCTGGTCGGCCGGCGCGATCTTCATGTGCGCCTTGATCCAGCGGATCAGCCGGCCGATCTGCGCGCTGAACGCGAACAGCGTCGTGGCCACCAGCAGCAACCACGGTATCAGCCGCATGAAGGTTTCGTTCGAAATCGCCAGCAGCAGCAGGCCGCCGAGCAGGCCGCCGATGACCGAGACCACCGCCAGCAAAGCCGCCCAGCGGCCATGGCGCATCGCTTCGCGGCGATAGGCCCACGCGCTCGATAACGAGGCCGGCCACAGCGCGACGGTATTGCTGGCATTCGCGGCCACAGGCGGCACGCCGGCCATCAGCATTGCAGGGAACGAAAAGAAGGTGCCGCCGCCGGCCATGGCATTCATGCCGCCGGCCAAGAAAGCCCCGCCAGCCACCAGCAGTGCATCAGTCAATTGCATCGGTAAGCTTACTCGTTGTCCTGGTCCTGCTCTTCCCGACTGCCGCGCAGCAGATAGGCGATCAGTGCGATCGCCCCGATGGTCATGGCGGCGATCAGGGAGACGAGCAGCGGTATCAGGTAGGGGTTGTCCATCGGCGGTCTGCACGGGTGTGTGGGGCCACGGGGCTCGCAAGGCTGCCCGGATTGTACCAAGACGGGCTGCATCCAGGCCGGGCGCGCTGCCCGGCGCATGACTCGTTCATTCACGCACAGGAGTTCATTCCATGGCTATGTCGGAAGGAGAAAAGTCGAGCGTGATGTCGCTTGCCTGAACGTCGAGATGATTCGGCGCCGCTCTGCTTCCAATCCGACGTCAGCGGCCCCGGTCCTTCGCCGACTGCCCCGCAATTCCCCAGTTCGTGCTCGGCACTTCCGAAATCAGGATGCGGATGGTTTCCTTCGGTGCGCCGACGGCCTCGTGCAGCGCCTGCGTGACTTTTTCGATCACGGCGCGCTTCTGGTCTTCGGTGCGGCCCTCGATCATGTGGATCTGTGCGAACGGCATCTCGTTCTCCTCGTCGGTTGGGCGTCAGGCGGCCTTCGCCGCGCGTTCCTTGCGCTCGCGCGCCAGCGTCAGCGCGGCATCCTCGATCATGTCTTCCTGGCCGCCGACCATCTTGCGCCGGCCGAGCTCGATCAGCAGCTCGCGGGCCGGGATGCCGTACTTCGCCTCGGCGCGTTTGGCAAACAGCAGGAAGGAGCCATAGACTCCTGCATAGCCAAGCGTCAGCGCATCGCGGTCGATGCGGATCGGGAAATCCATGATCGGCACCACCAGATCCTCCGCCACGTCCTGGATTTTCCAGACATCGATGCCGCTCTGCACGCCCATGCGGTCGAGCACCGCGACCAGTACCTCGAGCGGCGTGTTGCCGGCGCCTGCTCCAAGACCGGCCGCCGCGGCGTCGATGCGGTTCGCGCCGGCCTCGATCGCGGCGATCGAGTTCGCCACGCCCATGGCCATGTTGTGGTGGCCGTGGAAACCGAGCTCGGTCTCCGGCTTCAGCGCCTGCCGCACCGCGTCGATCCGCACGCGCACATCGTCCGGCAGCATGTAGCCGGCCGAGTCGGTCACGTAGATGCAATTGGCGCCGTAGCTCTCCATCAGCTTGGCCTGCTTCACCAGGCCCTCGGGTGTATTCATGTGCGCCATCATCAGGAAGCCGACGGTATCCATCGCCATCTTGCGCGCCATTGTGATGTGCTGTTCGGCCACGTCGCCCTCGGTGCAGTGGGTTGCAACGCGGATCGTGTGTACGCCCAGCGAATGCGCCATCTTCAGGTGATCGACGGTGCCGATGCCGGGCAGCAGCAGCGCCGATACCTTCGCCTGCTTCATCAGCGGGATCACCGCGCCAAGATATTCTTCGTCGGTGTGCGCCGGGAAGCCGTAGTTGACCGACGAGCCGCCGAGACCGTCGCCGTGCGTGACTTCGATCAGCGGCACGCCCGCGTTGTCGAGGCCCTGCGCGATCGACTTCATCTGCTCGATCGTCATCAGGTGGCGCTTCGGATGCATGCCATCGCGCAGCGTCATGTCGTGCAGCGTGACTTTCTTTCCGTTGATATCCATGGTCTGTCTCCTCTGCGGTCAGGCTGCGACGGTCGGCTCGAGCGTCAGGCGGCCGGCGATCATTTCTTCGGCAAACATCTCGGCGGTGCGTGCACCGGCGGCGGTCATGATGTCGAGATTGCCCGCATATTTCGGCAGGTAGTCGCCGAGGCCTTCGACCTCGAGGAACACCGACACGCGGTTGCCGTCGAACACCGGGCCGTTGACGAGGCGGTAGCCCGGTACGTACTTCTGCACTTCCCTGATCATGTCGTGGATCGAAGCGGTGATCTTCGCCTCATCCGGCTTGCCCTCGGTCAGGCAGTGCACGGTGTCGCGCATGATCAGCGGCGGCTCGGCCGGGTTGATGATGATGATGGCCTTGCCTTGTTTTGCGCCGCCGATCTTTTCGATCGCGCCGGCGGTGGTGCGGGTGAACTCGTCGATATTCTTGCGGGTGCCGGGGCCAGCGCTGCGCGAGGACACGGTGGCCACGATCTCGCCATAGGCGACCGGCTGCACGCGCGACACGGCCGCGACCATCGGGATCGTGGCCTGGCCGCCGCAGGTGACCATGTTGACGTTCATCTCGCGCTTGCCGACATGCTCCTTCAGGTTCACCGGCGGTACGCAGAACGGGCCGATCGCGGCTGGCGTGAGGTCGATCATCAGCACGCCGAGTTCGTTCAGCTTGCGCGAGTTCTCGGCGTGCACGTAGGCGGAAGTCGCATCGAACGCGATCTGCACGCCGTCTTCAAGTACGTGCGGCAGCAGGCCGTCGACGCCGTCGGCGGTGGTCTTGATGCCCATCTCGCGGGCGCGCTTCAGGCCGTCCGATTCCGGGTCGATGCCGACCATCCACACCGGTTCCAGCACCGGCGAGCGCTGCAGCTTGGCGAGCAGGTCTGTACCGATGTTGCCGGGGCCGATCAGTGCGCATTTGATTTTCTTGCTCATCATGTCACTCCTGAAAATTGGATTCACGTACTCGTTAAACCAGACTGCGCACGACCCCGCCATCGACGCGCAGCGCCGCGCCGTTGGTCGCTGCGGACAGCGGGCTGCAGACATAGGCCACCATGGCCGCCACTTCCTTCGGATCGATGAACCGGCGCAGCAGCGAGGTCGGCCGCGCGCCGGCAAAGAAGGACCGCGCTGCCTCGTCGAAGCTCAGCCCTTGCTCGGCGGCCAGTGTATCGAAGAAATCCCGGGCGCCCTCGGTCAGCGTCGGTCCGGGCAGCACGCTGTTGACCGTCACGGCCGTGCCGCCGCAGGTTTCGGCGAGGCCGCGCGAAATCGACAGCTGGGCCGACTTCGTCATCCCGTAATGCACCATCTCGGCCGGCGGACAGATGCCCGACTCCGACGAGATGAAGACGATGCGCCCGCAGTTGCGCTGCTTCATCCCGGGCAGCACGGCGCGCGACAGGCGCACGCCGCTCATCACATTGGTCTCGAAGAAGCGCTGCCAGTCCTCGTCCGGTATCTTGTCGAAGGGCTTCGGGTCGAAGATGCCGAGGTTGTTGACCAGGATGTCGATCGTCGGGCCGCCCTGCGTGAGCTTGTCGCAGCCCTCAGCCGTCGCCGCATCGGCGGCGATGCCGCGCAGGCTGGCTTGCGGCAGTTCGGTGCGCAGGCGCTCGAGCGCGCGACCGACGCCTTGCTCGTGGCGGCCGTTGATGGTCACCGTCGCGCCCTCAGCTGCGAGTGCGCGGGCGATCGCGTAGCCGATGCCGGCGGTCGATCCGGTGACCAGCGCGTGCTGGCCGTGCAATTCGAGGTTCATGCGGTCTCCGGTGTATGACGGATTTGGTTAAGTCTCAAACGCTCTACGTTGTTCATTGACGGATTTCGCTGTGCTCTATCCGCTTTACGTTGTTCGGTGGTGGATTGACCATCCGTTATGCACCTGGCTAGCCCGGCAGCTTGAAAATCGCCGTAGGGCGGATAGAGCGCAGCGAAATCCGCCGACATCTGCGCCCGGTATCTGCCAGCCACGGCTTCAACCACATCGCCCATCTCCCGTCAGACAAAGCGCATCGACACCGACCCGAGGTCCTGAAAGCGCACATTCACGCTGTCGCCGGCGGCCACCGGAATCGCTTCGGTCACGCCGCCGGTCATGATGAAGGTGCCGGCCGGGATTTCCTGTCCGCGCGCGCCGAGACGGTTGGCCATCATCGCGATGGCGGCAGCCGGGTGGCCGAGCACGGCGGCGCCGGCCGCCATCGCGACCACTTGCCCGTTCTTTTCCAGCACCACGCCCAGCGTGCGCAGGTCGAGTTCTTCGACATTGCGCGAGCGGCCGCCGATCACGAAGCGCGATGCCGAGGTGTTGTCGGCCACCACGCTCTTCAAGTCGAACTTGAAATCGCGGTAGCGGCTGTCGATGACTTCCACTGCCGGCAGCACGAAGTCGATTGCCGCCATCACCGCGCCCACATGGCAGCCCGGTCCCTTCAGCGCCGCCTTGGTGACGACGCAGATTTCGGCCTCCACTTTCGGATGAATCAGCTCCGAGGCCTTGATCTCGCCGCCGTCCGGCCGCGACATGTAATCCGAGACGAAGCCGAACACGGGCACGTCCACGCCCATCTGCTTCATCTTCGCGAACGAGGTCAGGCCCGCCTTCAGGCCGACGGTCCTGTTGCCGCGCGCCTCCTTGCGCGCGCGGATCGCGTCCTGAATCGCGTACGCATCTTCCCAGTCCATCTGCGGATATTCGTCGGTGATCTTCGTCACGTCGCGCGCTTCCAGCTCCGCGGTCTCGAGATGAATCGCCAGTTTTTCTATCGTTGTCTTGTCGAGTTGCATGGTCGTCCCCGCAATCAGATGAAGCGCACCGAGGTGCTGCCGAGCCCGCCGACCGCGCAGTGCAGGCTGTCGCCGGCTTTTACCGGTACCAGCGGCGACTGCGAGCCGGACAGGATCACGTCGCCGGCCTTGAGCGAAATGCCGAGGCGGCCGAGCGTATTGGCCAGCCAGGCCACCGCATTAACCGGTGATCCCTGTACCGAAGCCCCGCACGAGGTGCTGATGATCTCGCCGTTCTTCTCCAGCACCATGCCGGCCAGCGCGAGGTCGAGATCGCGCGGGCTCTTGCGGGTGCCGCCGAGCGTGAACACGCCGCAGGACGCGTTGTCGGCCACGGTGTCCTGGATCTTGATCTTCCAGTCGCGGATGCGCGAATCGACGATCTCGAAGCAGGGCATCACGCAATCGGTCGCGCGCAGGACGTCGGCCGCGGTCACGCCGGGGCCGGTCAGGTCGCGCGCGAGAATGAATGCGACCTCGGCTTCGGCCTTCGGCGCGATCATCTTGCCGGTATCGACCGCCTCGCCCTCATTGAACACCATGCCCGACAGCAGGTGGCCGAAGTCGGGCTGGTTCACGCCCAGCATGTCCATCACCACCTTGCTGGTGACACCGATCTTCTTGCCGACCACAGTTTCGCCCTGCTGCAGGCGGCGCTCGATCATGCGTAGCTGAATCTGGTAGGCGTCGGCTATGGTGATATCGACTTCGCGGTTGGTCAGCGGCTCGACCGGCACGCGGGAGACGAGGGATTCGTACAGTTCGTCGCCATAGAGTCGGATTTTTTCGGGGGGCATGGGCATGATTTTGGTCTCCGGGGAATGGCGGATTTCGCCTCCGGCTCTATCCGCCCTACGCACCGTGGCAATCGACGATCTGTCGCAACCAACGATCCGTAGGGTGGGTAGAGCGCAGCGAAACCCGCCGTCAGCAGTCCTTCACAATCAACAATCTGTCGCAACCAACGATCCGTAGGGTGGGTAGAGCGCAGCGAAACCCGCCGTCAGCAGTCCTTCACAATCAACAATTTGTCGCAAACAGCGATCCGTAGGGCGGGTAGAGCGCAGCGAAACCCGCCATCGACATCAAATCTTGATCATCACATTCCGCAAATCGGTGTAAAACTCGAGCGAGTGCATGCCGCCTTCGCGGCCGATGCCGGACGCCTTCGACCCGCCGAACGGCGTGCGCAGGTCGCGCAGGAACCAGCTGTTGATCCAGCACAGCCCGACATGCACGGCATTGGCCATCCGCGTCGCGGTCGACAGATCCGACGTCCAGATCGACGTCGCCAGGCCGTAGGGCGTGTCGTTGGCCAGCGCGATCGCTTCTTCCTCGGTATCGAAGGGTGCGATGTGGCAGCACGGCCCGAAAATCTCTTCGCGGACGATGGTCGAGGATTCCGGCAGGCCGGTCCAGATGGTCGGCTGCACGAAGTGGCCTTCCGCATAGCTGCCGGCCATCGCAGGCGTGCCGCCGCCGGTCACCACGTTCGCGCCCTCGGCTTTTGCCTTCGCGTAGTACGACAGCACCTTGGCCTTGTGCTCCGACGATATCAGCGGGCCCATGCCGACGCCGGGTTCGTGCGACGGGCCGATCTTCAGGCTTTCGGCCCGTTCTTTCAGCGCAGCGACGAATTTCTCGAATATCGGACGCTGCACGTACACGCGCTCGGTGCCGAGGCAGACCTGGCCGCAGTTCTCGAAGGCGGAGCGGGTGACGCCGGCAACGGCCTTCTCGAAGTCGGCATCGGCAAACACCACCGCCGCGTTCTTGCCGCCGAGTTCGAACGAAACCGGGCGCACGCCCTTGGCCGCGGCGGCCATGATGGCCTCGCCGGTGCGGGTCTCGCCGGTAAAGGTGATGCCGTCGACGCCCGGATGGCGGGTCAGGAATTCGCCGGCCGAGTTCGGGCCGAAGCCGTGCACCACGTTGTACACGCCCTTCGGTATGCCGACCGAGTTCATCACCTCGCCCAGCAGCGTCGCGGTGGCCGGAGTCTCTTCGGACGGCTTGACGATCACCGCATTGCCGCAGGCCAGCGCCGGACCGACCTTCCAGGTCATCAGCAACAGCGGCAGGTTCCACGGACAGATCACGCCGACCACGCCGAGCGGCACGCGCACGCCGTAGCTGATCGCCGTGCCGCCGTCCGGCGTCGTCATCTGGAAGCTTTCGGTCGGCGCGTTCTTGATGATGTCGGCGAAGATCTTGAAGTTGGCCGCGCCGCGCGGAATATCGATGTGCGAGGCCAGCGCGTGCGGCTTGCCGGTGTCGGCCAGCTCGGCCTCCAGGAATTCGTCGAAGCGGCGATTGATTTCGTCGGCAACGGCATTCAGCAGGTCGACGCGGCGCACGACGCTCATCTTGCCCCAGTCGCCGTTCAGCGCATCGCGCGCCGCCTTGACGGCGGCGTTCACTTCGGCCTGACCGGCTTCGTGCACGAGCCCGATCACGCTGTTGTCGACCGGCGCGCGGTTCTTGAAGGTATTGCCGGTGGCGACGAATTCGCCATTGATGAAGTTCAGGAACTGTTTCATGGTGTCTTCCGTGATCTCTGGTGAAGGTTCAGGCCAGCCCGATCGCTCGCAGCCCGGCCCGCGCGCATGCTTCATCCTGTTCGGCCGAGCCGCCGGAGACGCCGATGCCGCCGATGCGGGCGCCGCCGGCCAAGATCGGCAGGCCGCCGCCGAAGATCACCAGCCGCGGTCGCTCGGCCAGTCCGGCGCGCAGCGTATCGTCGCCGGCAAGGATGTCCTTCCATGCGGCCGTCGGGAAGCCGAAGCTGGCCGACGTGTAAGCCTTGTCGATCGCGATCTCGACCGAGTGCAGGAAGGCGCCCGGCATGCGCAGGAAGCCGGCCAGCACGCCGCCGCTGTCGGTGATGGCGACGTTGATGGCGATCCCGAGCTCGCGCGCATGGGCAACAGCGGCCTGCAGCGCCGCATGCGTTGCCTCGGCGCTGATCACCGGCTGGTTGACGCTGACCGTGGGAGAGGGTGTCTGGCTCATGGCGAAGTCTCTTGGTGGCGGTTGGAAGATTAAGGCTGAAGACCTATACTGTCCAATACTGTTTATCGTCTATGCGATACCTTTCAGGTATCGGTTAAGGGGGCGGCATGGACCTGAAGCTGATGCGGTATTTCCTTGCGGTGGCCGAGGAGCGCAATTTCACGCGTGCGGCGCAGCGGCTGCACATGGCGCAGCCGCCGCTGACCCGCCAGATCCGGGCGCTCGAGGAGGACATCGGCACCCCGCTGTTCACGCGCACCGGCAAGGGCGTCGAACTGACCGGGGCCGGGGAGGCGCTGCTGGACGAAGTGCCCAACCTGCTGGCGCTGGCGCAGCGAGCGAAGGAGAAGGCGGCGCTGGCCGGCGAAGGACAGAGCGGCCGGCTGGACATCGGCATCTTCGGCTCCGGCGTGCTCGACGTGATACCGCGCATCCTCGCGCGCTTCCATGGCGAGCGGCCCGAGGTGAAGATCGTGCTGCACAGCCTGACCAAGACCGAACAGATCGCCGCCTTGCGCGAGCGGCGCATCGGCGTCGGCTTCAACCGGCTGGTGCCGCCGGAGGACGATCTCGCTGTCGAGGAAGTGCTGCGCGAGAGCATGACCGTCGCGCTGCCGGCGCACGATCCGCTGGCAAAACAGGCATCGGTGACGATTCCCGATTTGTCCGACCATCCGCTGATCCTGTACCCGCGGCTGCCGATCGCGGGCCTGGCGCAGCAGGTGATGCAGGCCTTCAACCGCGAAAAATCGGTGCTGCGCGTGGAGCAGGAAGTCGAGGACGTGCTGACCGCAGTCGCGCTGGTCGCGGGCGGCTTCGGTGCCTGTGTGACGACCGCGTCGACGGCGAGCCTGCGGCTGCCGGGGGTGGTCTATCGTCCGCTGGTCAGCAAGCATTTGCGCGAGATCGAGTTGAGTTGTCTGTACCGGGCTTCGGATGAATCGCCATTGCTGGCGGCGTTTGTTGCGGTGGTGCGGGAGTTTGCGGCGAAGGCATCCGCGCGCAGGAAATGATGGGTGCAGGTAGTCGGGCACTGGCGGATGTCGCCTGCGGCTGTATCCGCCCTACGGTCTTTGGGCGGATGACACGTCCCGGTAACCGTAGGGCGGATAGAGCGCAGCGAAATCCGCCGCCTCTACCCGCCGGCGCTCATCCCCCGGTCAGGTATACACGTCCGTAAACGACGGCGTCACTTCTCCGGTGTGATAGAAGATGCCGGTCCACAGCTTGTCCTCGGTCCAGGTCGTCACCGGCCGGTCCGGCTGCGCGAGGTAGCCGAGGCCCGCGAAAGTTTCGTTACGGTTGCCGCTCGGGTCGAAGAAGTAGATCGTCTCGCCGCGCGTGATGCCGTGGCGGGTCGGCGCGACGTCGATCTTCACCTTCTTCTTGGCCATCACGTCGGCCGCCTTCAGCACGTCATGCCAGGAGTCGAGGAAGAACGACACATGGTGGATGCCGGCCTTCGGGCCGCCGACGAACGCGATGTCGTGCGGGGTGTTGGTGCGGGTCAGCCAGGTTGCGGCCTGGATCGCGCCGCCGGGCCCGACCATGACCTGCTCGACCAGATAGAAGTCGAGCGCCTTTTTCATGAACTCGGTGTTTTCGGCCACCTTGTTGACGCCGGTTTCCGGGTTCAGTTCGCACATCAGCAGGCAGTGGTCGACCCAGTGCGCGCCGGCGCCGGCGAGATTGTCCGGCCACGGATCCGGGTTGGTGGTGCCGACCTCGGTGCCGACGTATTCCTTCAGCGCGTACAGGCGCATTTCGTGGCCGCTCGGCAGCTTGAACTGCAGCATGCGGCCGGTCGACGGCAGCGCGCCCTCGGCCAGTTCGGTCACCTTGATGCCATGCTCCTCGATGCGGCGCTTGAACTCGTCGAGGTCGCTGTCCTTTTCGCACTTGTAGGCCACATGATTCATGCCGGCCTGGTCGGACGGGGTCAGGATGATCGAGTAGCGGTCCCACTCGTCCCAGCATTTCAGGTAGACGTTGCCGGCCTTGTCTTCCATCGTCACCTTCATGCCGAGCACGTCGGTGTAGTGCTTGACGGCGGCCCCCATGTCCATCACCTTCAGGCTGACATGCCCGATGCGCATAACGCCCATGTGTCTCTCCTTATTTTATGGTTGCAGGTGGGGTGGCCTGCGCGTCGAACCCCTTGAAAAAAGGTTTGGTCATCTTGCCGGCCACTTCGAGCCGCACCTCGCAGGCAGGCCCGACGCGGCAGGCGAGGGTGTAACCCTGTGCCTCTTCCTCCGCCGACACATGGGCACGGCTGACCGGACCCAGCATCTGCGTCCTGCCCTCGGTGACGCGCACCTTGCAGACGCCGCAGCCGCCATTCACGCAGCCGACCGGAATGCCCTTGCGGCCCAGCCGCATCATTCCCTGCAGCAGGCTCTCGCCGATCGCGCACGGATAGCATTCGCCGGTCTGCTCTATCGTCACCTGTACCTTCGGACGGAAGTCGAACATGGCCGCTCCTCAGACGCGCTTGAACAGCGCGCTGCGCGGCTTCGAGGCGTCGGCCGCGGTGATGAACTTTTCGGCATAGATGTCGCGCTCGTACAGCCGGCCCTGCATCAGCGTGCCGAGGCAGGCCTCGATCATCGGCGGCGGCCCGCACAGGTAGGCCTGATGACCGGAGAAGTCGCCGTTGAAATGCCGCTGGGCGGCTTCATGCGCGAAGCCCTTCGCGCCGTCGAAGCCGCTGGCGTCCTCCGACAGCGCGGGCAGGTAGGTGAAATTCGGATGTTCCTTCGCCAGCGCCTTGAATTCGGCGTCGTAATAAAGTTCGGACAGATTGCGCTGGCCGTAGACCAGCGTGATCGGCTGCCGGCAGCCGGCGGCCAGCAGGTCGAGGATCATCGCGCGCGGGCTAGAGAGCCCGGAGCCGCCGGCCATGAAGATCATCGGCGCATTCTGCGAGGAACGCACGAAAAAGCGGCCATACGGGCCCGAGATTCGGAGCGCATCGCCGACCTTCAGCTGCTCGTGCAGATACGCGGTGCCGGCGCCGCCCGGGACGATGCGCACGTTGATCTCGAGTTCGCCGGTGGCGGCAATCTCCTGCGGCGAGTTGGCGATCGAGAACGGGCGGTCGCCGTCGATGCCCGGCAGGCTCAATTGCACGTACTGGCCGGCCTGGAAATCGATCGGCTTGTCGAGCCTGAGCCAGATGGCCTTGATGGTCGGGGTCAGCGTTTCGATGCGGCTGACCGTGGTGTGGAAATCGGTAACGGGAATGATGCGCGCATCGGGATCCTCGTCGATATCGGCCTCGATCGCGACATCGCCCTGCAGCGTCGCACAGCAGGCAAGGGTCTTGCCCTCGTCGCGCTCGAAGTCCATCAGCGCGAACGGGTTCGCCGCGCCGTGGTCGACCTCGCCGTCGGTGACCTGCACCTTGCAGGTGCCGCATAGCCCGTGCCCGCACGCATGCGGAATGTAGATGCCCTGCCGCAGCGCCGCGTCGAGGATGGTCTGGCCTTCCTCGACGTCGATCGTCGCGCCGAGCGGTTCGATGGTCAGTTGCTGGGACATGATGTCGCTGGGGTCGAAATGGGTTGACTGTCGATGGCAGGGGTCAGAAGCCGGGGCCGCCGGCCGTGGCCGGCTTGCGGATGCCCTCCAGCGCCGGCGTGCGGAACCGGATCAGGCTCTTGTGGCCCAGGCCATGATGCTCGAGCGACTTGCCGACATCGGGAATGAAGCGCTTCGTCGAACTGAACCACTGCGTGCGCTTCCAGTCGATGTCCTCGAACTCCGGATGCTCGCCGTACAACTCCGGCAGCACATCCCGGATCAGCGCGCCGAAGGGCAGGGTACGCGGCACCGGAATGCACAGCGGCGCCGCGAACATCAGGTGGTTTTCCCAGCACAGATAAAGCAGGTGCTTGCCGTGGAACTTGTCCTCGGTGTCCCGCTGCAGCAGCGGATAGTCGCCGATGGTGCGCATGATGTCGGTAGTCGCCATGGCCTTACTCCTGATGCCCCTGCGGCTTCATGCGGCCGCTCCACGAGCGGAAGTGCTGGCGGTCTTCGCTGGTCGAAAACTCGCCGTTGTCCTCGCCGCCGTGGATGCCGTAGTAGCGCATCACCTCGCGCACCGGGCTGTCGCCGGGAGATGCCGGGTTGATGTCTTCCGGATAGCAGGCGCCCTGGTAAATCTGGTGTACCGGCAGCCACGCCTGCGAGTACTTCTTCGGCTCGTGCTCGAAGATCTCGCAGCAGTGGTCGCTGCAGAAGTGGTACTTCATGCCGTGGTAGGTCGTCTCGCGGAAGGCGATCTGCGTCGGGTCGCCGTGCTCGGTGAACAGCATCGGCACCTGGCAGACCTGGCACAGCATCGGCAGGATCTGGTTGTACCAGCGTCCTTCCTTGCCCTCGGCCTGCCGGGCCCAGTGCTCGAGACGCGGGCGGTAGTAGCGGTCGAAGGTGTCCGGATACTTCGACGACAGCCAGTCCATCTCGTCCTTGCTCGGAATCCAGGTGTGGAAGGCCGCCGCATGGCCGTACTGGTAGAAAGTGGCCCAGGCCTGGTGGCTGATATGGTCCTTGCCCTCGCAGGCCTGGTCCCAGCCCTTGGGCTTGCGGATGCCGTAGCGTGCCAGGTCGGCGAACAGCGCGCCGCCGTTAGCCTCGGCATACATTTCCCACGCCTCCTTCCAGCTCATCACGCGCTTGGGCAGCATGTAGTCCTGCATCATCGCTACCAGCGTCAGCAGCCGGTAGCCGCGCCAGAACCACTTGTCCATCCAGCGCTGCACGATGGGCACGTTCTGCGGATCCTGCTCGAGCATGAACTTGATGCATTCGATGCCGAGCGTCATGTGGCGCGATTCATCCGACTGGGCGGAGAAGCCGAAGGTCACCGTCGACAGGTCGCCGTTGTGCGCGGCGCCCGACATGAAGGGCACGAACAGCAGGTTGGTCAGCACGTATTCGAACGAGAAGCTGACGGCGGTGAGGAACTCGAACGGGCCGCCCGTGTAGGCATCCTCGAAGAAGCTCTTCGGCACCGACAGGTACCAGACATTGTCGAACCAGTGGTTCGCGTTATGCAGGCCGTTGTAGTACTTGTTGTAGTGCGAGATCGCATGCGTCTCGGTCTGGAAATGGCGCAGCTCGTCGACCGCCTGCATTTGCGCCGCGACGCGCGCGCCGGCGCCGGTGAACTGGCGGCCCGCATGCGCGAAGCCGCGATGCGCGTAGTACTCGAGCGGCGTCACGCCCTGGATGAAGAGCTTGAGCGCATTGATGTAGCGCGCGTCCGTCACGCCCAGCTCGCCGTGGTTCTGCGCGAAGGCTTCGATCACTGCGTACAGCTTCTTTTCCTTCTCGCCCTGGTATTTCCAGTAGGCGTCCATCGTCAGGCGGAACGGGTCCTCCCACTTGTCCCAATCGTGGACGACGATCCCCTCGTATTTGTCATAGGGGAAAACCTTGTCCATCGGCTGGTAGGTGGTCTCCCAGTGCAGGCCGCGTGTCATGGCGGCGTAGCGCTCCTTGAGGCCCAGTTTTTTCTTGACGACACGTGTATCCATTGCAGTCTCCGCGGATGTTATTGGCGTGGAAGGATGTTGGAGCTTCGGCTCTCTTGGTTTGTCGGTTACAGCCCTACGGCTTCGCGGTCGCTGACCGGGAAGTAGGCTCGATGAAGAATCTCGGGGTCGTCGCGCAGCTTGCCCGGTTCGCCGTCATAGGAGACCGCGCCGCGCGACATCACGTACACATGGTGCGCCAGCGCCAGCGCCAGCTGCGTGAACTGCTCGATCAGCAGCACGCCGATGCCGCTGTCGGCGATCTTGCGGATGATCGGCACCAGCCGCGCGACGATGGTCGGTGCGAGGCCGAACGACAACTCGTCGATGACGAGAAAGCGCGGCTGCACCATCAGCGCCTGTGCGATGGCGACCATCTGCTGCTGGCCGCCGGACAGATCGCCGGCCGGCTGCTGGAGCTTTTCCTTCAGTTCGGGGAACAGCGCGAGCACGCGCTCGATCGACGCAGTCGTCTCGCCGCGCGAAAGGCCGCCGGATGCGACCAGCAGGTTGTCGCGCACCGTCAATTCGCGCAGCACCTGATGGCCCTCGGGCACGGTGGCGATGCCGCGGCGGCGGATCTCGTCGGCATCGAGTCCGACCAGGTCCTGGCCGTCGAGCCAGATTTCGCCGAACGCCGGCTCGACCACGCCGGCGATGCCGAGCACGGTGCTGGTCTTGCCGGCGCCGTTGGCGCCGGCCAGCGCCGTGACCTTGCCGGGCGCGATCCGCAGTTCGATCGCATGGGTGACGGCCTTGGTGCCGCGCACCATGACCAGGTCGCGAATCTCGAGCCAGCCGGCGCGCAGGTTGGCGGGCGGGGTCTTGGTGCTCATGCGGCCACCTCCAGGTCGTCGAAGTTGCCCAGATACGCCTGTTGCACTTCGGGTTTCTTCAGGACTTCCAGCGTCGGACCCAGCGCCAGCAGCTTGCCGAAGTCGAGCACCATGGTCTCGTGGCAGCAGGCCGAGATCAGCTCGACATCGTGGTCGATCAGGAATACCTGCGCCTTGCAGTAGCCGGGGATGCCGCGGATGACCTGCTGCAGATGCTCGGATTCGGACTCGCTCATGCCGGCGCCCGGTTCGTCGAGCATCACCAGCTTCGGATTGCCGATCAGGGCCTTCGCGATCTCGGCCAGGTGGCGCTCTTCGGTGGAAAGATTGTCGCCCTTGCGGTTGAGCCGGTGCGACAGGCCGACGAAATCGATCGCGCCCAGCACAGCCTTGCGCTCGGCGTCGCGGCTGTCGAAGCGGACATGGTCGGCGATGGCCTGCACGTTTTCCAGCAGCGTCAGATCTTCGGCGATCTGGTCGGTCTGGAAGGTGCGGCGCAAGCCGAATTCGGCGCGCTTGTGCGCCGGCACGCCCGTCATCATCCGGCCGTTCACCTTCACCCAGCCGCGCCTCGGTTCGACGAAGCCCGACAGCACGTTCAGGAGCGTGGTCTTGCCCGCGCCGTTGGGGCCGATCAGGCCGACGATGGGGCGGTTCAGCGTGACGGTCAGGCCGTCGATCGGCTTGACGCCGCCGAACTGCACGCAGAGGTCATGGATCTCGATCATTTGCGGTCTCCTCAGCGGTAGGCGGCGAACGGCTTCGGATATTTTTCGTCGATCTTCTGCCGCAGCGGCAGGATCGCCGGATACATCACCAGCTCGATCAGGAAACGCAGCGCGATGGCGCCCCAGATGATCGCGAACGCGACGCTGTAGTCGACATCGAACACGCCATGGACGACCCAGCCGACGAACAAGCCGATGAACAGCACGTTCAGCGTGCGCTTCAGGATCCGGTGGTCGGGCAACAGGCCGACCGACTCGATCACCCGGTTCACGCGCAGCGACAGCCAGGCCTCGCCATCTTCGGCGGCATCCTGCACGCGCTTGCCGAAGAAGCCGAGCAGCAGCCAGCACACGCCCGGTATCGCCTGCCGGAACAGCAGCGCCACCAGCGACAGGAACAGCGCGCCGGCAAAGCCCATCGCCTGCGCCTGGACGGCGGCCAGCGCCAGTCCGATCGATATCCCGCCCCAGATGATCGAGCCCTCGACGATGCGGCTCATGCGCACGAACTTGTAGAAGTCGGCCAACTGCCCGGCCAGTCCCTTGCGGCCCTGGATCAGCGACACCAGCAGCGCGAAGCCGTAGAAGGCGTTTGCGAGGTTGCCGTCGACGCCGTGGTCGTTCAGCAGCGCCGGCAGCGCGCGGATCAGCAGGCCGGCGAACACCGCGCCCATCCAGTGGTAGGCGCCGCCGACGATGGTCAGCGCATACAGCAGGATCGATTGCGAGACCGGGAAGCCGGTGTTGTCGAGCTGGCCGTTGAGGCCGGCCAGCAGGCCGCCGGCAAGGCCCGCCAGCGCGCCGGCCATGGCAAAGGCCAGCGCCTTGTAGCGAACCACCGAGACGCCGGCGGCGATCGCCGCGGCCTCCGATTTCCGGATCAATCCCCAGGCGCGCCCGGGCAGGGTGGCTCGCGCCCATTCGATCAGGCCCATGCCGATCGCCAGCCACAGCATCGTGTAGCGGAAATAGTCGCTATCGGACGGCGCCAGCACTGGACGGCTGATCATCATCCGCTGGCCATTGACCACCTTGCCGGCCCAGCCCGGCCCGCCGTCGGGAAAGCCGAGCACGTTCACTACCACCTGCACGGCGGCCGCAATCATCAGCGTCAGCAGCGCGAGATAGAGGCCGCGCATGCGCAGCGCCGGCAGGCCGAGAACGAGGCCGAACAGGCCGGCGATGACGGCACCCAGCACCAGCGCCAGCTCGAACGGCATGCCGGTGCCGTGGATCAGGCGCAGGCAGAACCAGCCGCCGACGCCCGACAGCGCGAACTGCGCCAGCGACACCATGCCAAGCTGCCCGTACAGCAGCGCGACGGTGCCGGCGGCCAGCGTCAGGCAAGCGACGGTGGAGAAGGTGTTCAGCCAGTACGACGAGAATACCCACGGACCGATCAGCGCGACCACGAAGAAGGTGATCAGCATCGGTCGCACGCGCTGCAGCGGCGTGCCGGGCGGGATGTCGGGTTTGTCCTTGTTGCGGGCCATGTCCGTTACTCCAGATGGCTGTTGTCGCGCGACAGGCCGATACCGTGCCGCTGCTGCCACAGCACCACGCTGATGGCGACCACGAAAGCGGTGGCCGAGCCGTAGCGCTGCACTTCGGGGACCAGGTTCAGCAGCGACTCGATCACGCCGATCGCGAGCCCGCCGACCACGGTCGCGGTCAGGGAATTCATGCGTCCCACCATGGCGGCTGCCATTGCGGGAATCACGAGGAAGGTCAGCACGGTCGGGTTCAGGCGCACCATGTTGCCCATGAAGAGGCCGCTGACGCCGGCCAGCACGCCGGCCAGCGTCCAGGCCCAGGTATCGACGCGCTTGACGCGCACGCCGACCAGACCCGCCAGCACGCGGTTGCTTTGCAGCGCCCGCATGCGCAGGCCGAGCGAGGTCCGGGCCAGCAGCCAGAGCATGCCCACCGTCGCGCCGGCCGCGAAGAGGAGAGCGGCGACGCGGGTATGGCTGATCAGGCGTCGGCCGTCGAACTCGATGCCCGACGAGTCGGTCGGCAGCACGAGGCGACGCGGATCGTCGCCCCAGAACCACTGGGCGATGCCCATGATCATCAACGCGAAGCCGAGCGTCGCCATCGCGCGTACCACTCGGTCCTGGTGCGTGAGCGAGGGCGCGATGAAGCGTCCGTACGCCCAGGACAGCAAGGTGGCCGATCCGATGCCGGCGACCCAGCCCATCCAGTCGTCATATTCGAGGTCGATGACCTGCCAGCACACCATGGCGGCCAGGCCGCCGAGTGCGCCGAAGGCGAAGTTGACCACGCCGCTGGCCCGGTACAGCACCACCAGGCCGACGCCCGACAGTGCATACACGGCGCCGACGCTGATGCCGACGACGATAAAAGGGAGCAGGGTTTCCATGTTTCAGCTCGTCTGTTTGCCCGGTTCGCGTTGATCGGGTGGCGCGGTCAGTTGACCAGGCCGCCCTTGGCTTCCAGCTGCAGCACGTCGGCCAGGTCCGAGTCCTTCGACTGGTAGCACTCGGTCAGGGTCTTGAAGCCGCCCTTGACCAGCAGCGCCGCGCGGCCCTTGTGGTTCGGCTGGTGACGCTCGCCGGGGCCGAAGTACCACGGTGCGCACATCATGTCGCTCTTCCAGTTCTTGATGCCGACGATGGCCTGGTAGGCCGACTTGCGGTCGATGTTGCCCTTGATGCCGAGCAGTGCATCGGTGGTGGCCTTGGCGGCGAGGAAGCCGGCCTGCGAGAAGGTGTCCCGCGGGTCCTTCCTGTCGCCGTACTTGTCCATGATCGCCTTCCAGTTCGCGTTGTCCGGACCGGTGCCGTCCATCGGCTCGAGCTCCATGTGCACATACAGCTTGTCGTGCCAGTACTTGCCCACGGCCTTCGGCATGTCGACGTGATAAGCCGAGGTCGGCAGGCCCCACTTGGCGCTCTTGCCCAGGTCCTGCTGCTCGGCGGCAGTCAGGATCGGCAGCATCATGCCGCGCGGCATGCCCAGCACCACGCCGTCGCTCTTGGCCGCGGCGATCTGCAGCGCGATCGCGTTGCCGTCGAGCTGGCCCGGATCGAAGATCACCGTCTTGACCGGAATGTTGTTGGCCTTGCCGTAGGATTCGACGCCGCCGCAGACCCAGTCGCCGAAGCCGGGGATGCCGGGTGCGACGCAGGTCAGGCTCTTGAGCTTGAAGGTCTCGACGATGTGCTGCGCGGCGCCCAGCGTCGACTGGCGCGGGCCCTGGTTGAACGAGATGTAGTTCTTGCCGTAGAAGCAGGCGCGCGGCACGCCGACGCCCGAGACCGATGCCACGCCTTCCTTCGCGTACAGGTCGTTGTTGGCGCCGCACTCGACGAACGACGAGGAACCCACCATGGCGACGACCTTGGTGTCCTTGACCAGCTTGTTCGCCGCCTGTGCGGCGACTTCCGGGTTCCAGGTGTCGTCCTGCACGGTGTACTGGACCGGACGGCCGTGGATGCCGCCGTTGGCGTTCACGCAGTTGAAGTAGGCCTGCGCCGAGCGGGCCGACGAGGAAAAGTCTTCGGGGCCGGTCTTGCCGACGATGGCGCCGATCTGGATCGGTTCACCGGTGGCCTTCTTGCCGTTGGCCAGTCCGCATTTGTCCTGTGCCATGGCGCCGTTGGCAGCGAGGCCCAGGGCTACAGCGACGGCGCCGCCGAGAATGATGGTCTTTTTCATCTGTTGCTGTCTCCGTTATGGTTTTTCGTCGAACAACGGTCCCTGCACTGCCTGGCGTCGCGACCGGGACCCCGGGGTCGCAACGTGCGCATTCACCGCGTCATCCGCAGGAACCGCGCAATCCCTCCAACCCGGGAGTCCTGAAGCGCAGCACCGACTTGTGGCCGAAGCCATGCGAGGCCAGCGTGCCGTCCATGGTCGGCGTGAACATCGTGCCGCCGCGGAACCATTGCACGCGCGACCAGTCGATCGCCGCAAAATCCGGATGCTCGCCGTACAGCTTCGCCAGCACCGTGCCGCGCAAATGCGCGAAGGTGGTATCCGGCGCCAGCGCCAGCACGGCGGGCGCCGCGAACATCATGTGCTCGTCCCAGCCCACGTACAGCAGCGGCGCCGCGAAATGGTGTGCCGTGTCGTGCGACGCATGGTCGTACCTGCCGATCGCTGTCACGCTCATAGCTGGGCCTCCTTCATGTCCTGCCCCCCGCCCCAGGTCTCGAAATTCATCGCGTCTTCCGACGTGGCGAAGCCGCCGGTGTCGCGCCCCGCGACGATGCCGCAGCCGGCAAGCGACGCCTGCAGCGGGTCGCTCGCGCCGGGGTCGGCGCGGCCCTCGTGCTGCGCGCGCAGGATCTCGTGCGAAGGCAGGCGTGCCTGCACATACTTGCCCGGCTCGGCGCTGAAGATCGAGCGGCAGGGGTCGCTGCAGAAATGGAAGCTCTCGCCGTCGTGCTGCGTCTCGCGGTAGGCGATCCAGCGCGGGCTGCCAGGCTCGGTGAAGATCATCGGCTGCTGGCAGACCTGGCATTGCATCGGCAACGCGCGGTTCCGGTAGGGGCGGCCGGCCGCCTCGCGCTGCGCGTAGTGGGCCAGTCGCGGGCGGTACCAGCGGTCGAAACTGTCCGGGTACTTGCGGTCGAGCCAGTCGAGCTCTGCCGGCAGCGGCACCCAGGTGTGGAAGGCCAGCGCATCGGCATGGCCGTAGAACGCATTCCATGCCTGGTGGCTCAGGTGCTCCCGGGCATCGCAGGCCGCTTCCCAGCCGGCCGGCTCGTTCAGGCCCAGCGGCGCGAGTTCGGCGAACAGCTCGTTGGCCGGCGCCTCGACAAAGGCGGTCCAGGCTTCCTTCCAGCTCACGGTGCGCTTGGGCTGCAGGTAGTCCTGCATCATCGCCACCAGCGGCATCAGGCGGAAGCTGCGCCAGAACCATTTGTCGACCCAGCGCTGGATGGTCGCGCGGTTGGCCGGATCCTGTTGCAGCAGGAATTTCACGGCCGCGATTCCCAGCGACTTGTGGCGTGCGGTGTCGGCGTGCGCGGAAAAACTGGCGGACACCAGCGACAGGTCGCCGTTATGCGCCGCGGCGCTCATGACGGGCACGTACAGCAGGTCCGACAGCAGTGCGTCGAAGCCGAAGCCGACGGCGACCACCAGTTCGAACGGACCGGCGGTGGCGGCGTCGTCGGCGAAGCTTTTCACCGGCGCCAGGTACCAGGCTTGCTCGAACCAGCGCGGCGCCTGATGCAGGCCGTTGAAATACTTGTTGTAGATCGAGGCGGCGTGGGTATCGAGCTGCGCGTGGCGCAGCGTCTCGGCGGCTTGCAGCTGCACGGCGATCCGCAGCGCATCGCCCGGCAGGTTGCGGGCGGCGTGCGCGAGGGCGCGATGCAGCGTGGCGTTCAGCTGGCCGAACGATTGCAGCAGCAGCTTGACCATGTTCACGTAACGCGCATCGGACACGCCGAGCTGGCCGTTGTTCTGCGCGTAGGCGTCCATCACCGCATACAGGCGCTTCTCCTTCTCGCCCTGCTGGCGCCACCAGACGTCGAGCGTCATGTGGAACGCGTCTTCCCATTGCTTCCAGTCGTGCACGCGCAGTCCCTCATAGCGTGCGAAGGGAAAGATTTTCTCGACCGGCTGGTAGCTGGTGTCCCATTGCAGGTCGTGCGTCATCGCCGCATAGCGTCTGGCGATGTCCGGCTTCTGTCGTTCGACTCGCTTGTCCATGGCAGGCTCGCGTGGGTGGACGGGCAGGGATCAGTGCTTCCAGCTCAGCGTGAACTGGTCATCGTCCTCGTCGAGGTTGCCCGACAGCGTGACCAGATTGATCTGCAACTCCTGCAGGTCGTAGGGCCGGCCAATCAGCTCCTCGACCGTCTCGCGCCGGATGACCAGCTTGCCCGGCGCATCGATCTTCACCAGCCCGGGCGAATAGACGACCTGCGCGTCGGGGTTGTCGGCGACGATGGCGTCGACCAGCGGACGCGATTCCTCGTTGGCCTGAAACGCGATGAATACGTTGGACATTTCTTCCCCCTGTGTTTTCTGTTGTCGTTGCGGAGCCGGTGCGGCGGGGAACGTGCGTCAGGGCGCAAATCCCGCCTTGGCCACGCGCGCGTTGAATGCCTCGCGGGTTTCGGCGAGCGCGTCCTGGCCATGCTCGCCGAGCGCGATTTCGGCCACTGGCGCGAGCGCGGCCTGGACGCGGTCGGTCCATGTCTGCACCCATTCGCCGACGATCTTCCTGTTCTCGTCCGACTCGGCGGCGGCGGCCTTCACCACGGCGTCGACCCAGCGCGCACATTCGTCGTGCCACTCGGGCATGAACGAGGTCAGCATGGCGACTGCCGTACCGCCTTTCAGGGTCAGGTACTCGTCGATGTAGGCGCCGTAGATCAGCGGGTAGAGCATTCCGTCCAGCGCCAGGTTCTGGGCGACGAACAACTCCATCGGATCTTTCAGCACCATCGTGTCCTCGACCAGCCGCCGCAGCACTTGCCAGCGCGGGTCGTTCAGCCAGTCGTTCTTGCCGGCGTCGAGCACGCCCGGCTCGTCGACGGCCAGGCCGAAGCGGGTCAGGTACTGCGCGATGCCGAGATGATCCATCGCATGGAAGTTGGCGGCGGCCGTCAGCGCGGTGCCGTAGCCGTAGGCGCAGATGAAGGTGTTGTTCATGTTGCCGGCCCAGGCGACATGACGCAGCGGCATCAGCACGCGGCACGCGCTCTCGCGCACGTCGTCGGTCATGCGGGCGAGCAGGCCGCGCGAATCGACGAAGCCGTAGTTGGCCTCGACGGCCTCGTGCTGGCGGGCCCGGGTGATGGTCCAGGTCGCGTAGTAGTACTGGCGCGGATCCTTCAGCACATACCAGTCGGCCAGCCTGATCGCCGAGCGCGCGGCATCGAACAGTTCATGGGCCGGATCCCAGGTCGGCCGGTAATGGAAGTTCTGCGTCGGCTGTGCGCCGAAGGTCGCTTCCTGGTAGCGCGTGGCCGGCTTGTCGCCGCCGATGTACTTCGCCACATGGGTGAAGGTGTTGCGGGTCGGCTTGATTTCCTTGGCCTGCAGGTCAATGCTCGTCATGGTGGTCTCCCAGCTTGGTCCCCGCGGCTTCGGCGAGGAACTCGACTTTGTTTTTCAGGCAGAACTCGTTGAATTGGGGTTCGGGCAAGGCCAGTTCGACGCTCATGTCGGGCCAGCCCACCGAAAACTCGAAGGCGACAATGCCGGTCGGCTGACGGTCGGTGATCCGCACGTAGCGGCGCGCAAGAGTCGCCTCGTCCGTGACCAGCGCGTCGATTCCGGGGTTGCCGGAAGGGTTGGAATTCGGAGGCGCGATGCTCATAATGAAGATGATTTCCTTATAACAAGGTATCGTTCGGGCTTATGTCTGATATCGCAAGCGGCGTGCCAGACAACGGCCACGATGCGCAGAATCTCGATAAAAAATGAGAAAGCCTTGGATTTGCTGGAATTTCAATCCTCATTTTGCGATGAAACATTTTGATGCGCCGCAGCGATTTCTGAGGAAGATCAACAGGTTTTTGATGATTTGATGAACTGCCAATCCGGCAACGTGATGAAATGATCAAGATGCGGTGAGCATCATCAAAAGAAATGACTTCCCAATTCCCAAAAATTATCGATAATCTGGGTATGAGCTCCGAATTTCCGTCTCCGCTGCCCAGCGACGCCGATCTGCGTCGCCTGGTGCATTTCTCGGCGGGCGACGGCCGGATCTGGCTGGGTGGACACCGGATGGTGTTACTGCACCTCAGCGGGCTGGCAAGTTTGCGCAAGGAACTGATCGAGACCATCGGCGTCGAGCAGACACGCCGCGTGCTCAAGCGAGCCGGCTACGAATCCGGCGTGCGCGACGCGGCGCTGTCGCGCCAGGTGCGCCCGCATGCCAATCCTTTCCAGCAGTTCGCGGTCGGTCCGCAATTGCACATGCTCGAGGGGGCGGTGCAGGTCACGGCAGAGCACTGCGAGTTCGACCTCGAGGCCGGCACCTACCATGGCATCTTCCGCTGGGATCATTCATGGGAGGTCGAGGCGCACACGCGCGACTTCGGCACCAGCAACGACCCGGTGTGCTGGATGCTGCTCGGCTATGCGTCGGGCTATACCACCGGCTTTTTCGGCCAGCAGATTCTTTACAAGGAGGTGCAGTGCGCGGCCTGCGGGCACGAGCACTGCCGGATCGAGGGCCGGCCGCTGAGCAACTGGCCCGACGCCGCGCAGATCCAGGAAGACTACGAGGCCGACTCGCTGCTGGTACGGATCGAAGACCTGCAGGCCGACCTCGACAGCCTGCGCGGATCGCTGTGCCCGAGCGACGATCTGGGCGAACTGATCGGCCGCTCGCGGGCATTCGAGAAAGCCATTGCGCTGCTGCGCAAGGCGGCCGGCACGCAGGTGACCGTGCTGCTGACCGGCGAGACCGGCGTCGGCAAGGAGCGCTTCGCGCGCACGCTGCACGCGATGAGCCCGCGCGCCGGCAAGCCTTTCGTTGCCGTCAACTGCGCGGCGCTGCCGCACGACCTGATCGAGAGCGAATTGTTCGGCGCGGAGAAGGGCGCGTTCACCGGCGCCGGCGCTGCGCGCCCGGGCCGCTTCGAGCGCGCCGACGGCGGCACGCTGTTCCTCGACGAACTCGGCGAGCTGCCGCCTGCGGCGCAGGCCAAGCTGTTACGCGTGCTGCAGACCGGCGAGGTCGAGCGGCTCGGCGCGACCGCCGTGCGCAAGGTCGATGTGCGCGTGGTCGCCGCGACCAATGTGGATCTCGAGGCGGCGGTGGCCGCCGGCCGCTTCCGGCGCGACCTGATGTACCGGCTCAACGTCTACCCGATCGCGATACCGGCGCTGCGCGAGCGCGTCGAAGACATCGAGCCGCTGGCCAACCACATGCTTCAGCATTTCATGGCCCTGCACAACAAGCGCGTGGCCGGCATCACCGACCGCGCGCTCGATGCGATGCGCCATCATGCGTGGCCGGGCAATGTGCGCGAACTGGAGAACCTGGTCGAGCGCGGCCTGATCATCACGCCGCCCGGACAGATGGTGGATGTCGAGGATCTGTTCGCGGTTGCTCCCGCCCGCCCGCAAGTGACGCTGTCGCCGGACGGCGAACTCAGGCAGGGCGAGGCGTCCGATCTCGCCAGCCTGTATGACGAACTGCAGAAGCGCGGGCTGTCGCTCGATGCGCTCGAGGACGGCCTGATACAGCAGGCG
Source organism: Burkholderiaceae bacterium (assembly GCA_023653025.1). Lineage (GTDB taxonomy): Bacteria > Pseudomonadota > Gammaproteobacteria > Burkholderiales > Burkholderiaceae_D > Pernthalerella. Next base: position 2,873 of record JAMNXS010000017.1, on the reverse strand, counting down.
GTCGATCGCGCCGGCGGCAACCTGTCGGCAGCCGCGCGCGCGCTCGGGCTGACGCGGCCGCAGCTGTCGTACCGATTACAACGCATCAAGGAGCGCTGAGCGCGAGGGCAGCGGACACACGGAGTCACCGAATTGGCCAAGAAATCCTTCATCAACCTGGTCGAAGCCGATCCGGCGCTGGCGGGCTACCGCACCCTGATCGAGCGCACCTACGGGCAGCTGCGCGAGGACATTCTGAACGGTACGCTGGCGCCCGGCGAGAAATTGCTGGTCGAGCACCTGAAGCTGCGCTACGACGTCGGCGCCGGCACCGTGCGCGAGGCGCTGTCGCGGCTGGTCAGCGAGGCCATTGTGGTGGCCGAAGGGCAGCGCGGCTTCACGGTCGCGCCGATCAGCCTCGAGGACCTGTCGGATGTGACCAACGTGCGCGTCGCCGTCGAGACCGACGCGCTGCGTTCGTCGATACGCAACGGCGACGACTTCTGGCGCAACCGGCTGCGCATCGCCTACGACAAGCTGTCCGCGCTGGAGCAGCCGCTGGTGGACGACAACGTGCGCCGCTGGGAGCAGGCCAACGCCGAGTTCCATGAGGCGCTGCTGTCGGCCTGCGGTTCGCCGTGGACGCTGCGCGTCGTACGGCAGCTGACCCAGCACGCGGAGCGCTACCGGCGCTATGCGATCGGCCTGCACGCCGGTCGCGACGTGCACGCCGAGCATGCGCAGATTTTCGAGGCCGCCATCGACGGCCAGGACGCGCGCGCGGCGCTCGCGCTCGAGGCCCACATCCGCGCCACGCCCGAACTGCTGATCCGCACCATCCGCGACGGCCGCAATCTTTTCCATACTTCCTGAGAACGTCATGAGCACCACAGCCTCGTCGCCCGAGATCGGGCGCAGCATCGACGCGGGCGGCATCCGCGTCAACTATCACGACCACGGCAGCGGCTTCCCGGTGCTGCTGATCCACGGCTCCGGCCCGGGCGTATCCGCCTTCGCCAACTGGCGGCTGGTGATGCCCGAACTGGCGCAGCAGCGCCGCGTGCTGGCACCCGACATGGTCGGCTTCGGCTTCACCGAGCGGCCGGCGGCTTACCGCTACACGATGCAGAACTGGGTCGGGCAGACGATCGATTTCCTCGACGCGCTCGGGCTCGAGCAGGTCGATCTGGTCGGCAATTCCTTCGGCGGCGCGCTGTCGCTGGCATTGACCATTCATCATCCGCAGCGCGTTCGGCGGCTGGTGCTGATGGGGGCGGCCGGCGTCTCCTTCCCGATCACGCCGGCGCTGGATGCGGTCTGGGGCTACGAGCCTTCATTCGAGAACATGCGCCGCATCATGGATGTGTTCGCGTATGACCGCGGGCTGGTGAACGACGACCTCGCGCGCCTGCGCTACGAGGCCAGCGCCCGTCCCGGCGTGCACGAGAGCTACGCGCAGATGTTCCCGGCGCCGCGCCAGCGCTGGGTCGATGCGCTGGCCAGCCCCGAACAGGACATCGCGCGCATCGAGCAGGAGACGCTGATCGTGCACGGCCGCGACGACCTGGTGATACCGCTCGATAACTCGATCCGGCTGTCGCGCCTGATTCCGCGCTCGCAATTGCATGTCTATGGCCGCTGCGGCCACTGGACGCAGATCGAGCACTCTGCCCGTTTCGCCCGGCTTGTGGCAGACTTCCTCGCCGAAGAAGACAGGGGACGCTAATGGATCTGGGTATCAGGGGCAGGAAGGCGCTGGTCTGCGGCGCCAGCAAGGGGCTGGGCCGCGCGTGCGCCGAGGCGCTTCTGCGGGAGGGCGTGCATGTCACGCTGGTGGCGCGCGGGCAGGCTGCGCTGGACGAAGCACTCGCTGCGATGCAGGCCATCGCCTTGGCCGGCGGCGGCAGCGTGCAGGGCGTGGCCTGCGACATCACCACGCCCGACGGGCGGGCGCAGGCGCTGGCCGCCTGTCCGGAGCCCGACATCGTCGTCAACAATGCCGGCGGCCCGCCGCCGGGCAACTTCCGCAAGTTCGGGCTCGACGACTGGCGGCAGGCGGTCGAGAACAATATGCTCACGCCGATCGCGCTGATCCAGGCCACCATCGACGGTATGGTCGCGCGCGGCTTCGGCCGCATCGTCAACATCACGTCGGCCACGGTGAAGGCGCCGATGCGATCGCTGGATCTCTCCAGCGGCGCACGTGCCGGCCTGACCGGCTTCATCGCCAGCGTCGCACGCGAGTCCGTGGCCAGCAACGTGACCGTCAACAACCTGCTGCCCGGCCCGTTCGAGACCGACCGGCTGCGCTCGACGCTCGCCGCCGGCGCGCTGGCGCAGGGGCAGTCCGTCGAGGCGAGGATGGAAGAGGGCAGGCGCGCGATCCCGGCCGGCCGCTTCGGCGACCCGCCCGAATTCGGCGCGCTGTGTGCGTTCGTCTGCAGCGCGCATGCGGGCTACATCACGGGGCAGAACATCCTGATTGACGGGGGGGCGTATCCGGGGGTGTTTTGAAGGGCTGGATGGCGGATTTCGCCTTCGGCTCTATCCGCCCTACGGCAAGGAGGCGGTCAAGCCAGGTTCCCGGGCCGATGAGGCGGGTAGAGCGAAGCGAAACCCGCCGCCGCAACTCAGGCTATCCTGAATATCCGCCATCCCTCGCGTGTCTTCCGCAGCGAGAACTTGTACGCGCCATTGCGGCGCTTCGCGAACTGGATGGCGGCCACGCGCGCGCTTTCGGCACGCCTGAATTCCTCGATCAGGATGCTGTCGCCGATGGACATTGCCTCGAACGGATAGGACACCCGCTCGGCACGGCAATGGTCATCCGATGCCTTGTCGATCACGAACATCCGGGGTCTCCTCGTCGCCTCATGCTCGAAGAGTCGGATCGG